>NZ_DATIND010000010.1 GCF_035474595.1 Longimicrobium sp. | reverse complement strand
CAGCCGAGCTATTCAATGCTCAACCGCTGGATCGAGGGAGACCTGCTCGATACGCTCGGTGATCTGGGCGTCGGCTGCATCGCCTTCTCGCCGCTCGCGCAAGGGATGCTGACCGCCAAGTACCTGGACGGTGTTCCTGCCGGTGCCCGCGCCGGCAAGCAGGGCTCGCTGCGGCGCGCGTTCCTGTCGGATGAGAACCTCGCCCGCATCCGCGGCCTCGACGCCATCGCCCGGCGGCGCGGCCAGTCGCTGGCGCAAATGGCGATCGCCTGGGCCCTGCGCGACCCGCGCGTCACCTCGGCGCTGATCGGCGCGAGCCGCCCCGAGCAGATCGCCGAGGGCGTCGGGGCGCTCGCCGGCCCCGCCTTCACGCCGGACGAGCTCGCCGAGATCGACCGCTTCGCCCGCGAGGGCAACCTCAACCTCTGGGCCGCCTCCGCCGAGCGCGACGGCCCCGCGCGGTAGGGGGCGCCGCGCCCACCCTCCCCCTCCAGGGCAGGGCAATCGCATATGCTGGATTGTGTTGCGTGGCGAGGGGAGCGGCTTCAGACCTGGGTCTCCGGCGGCGAGGAGATCGGTGATGGACCGCTTTGTGGCCTGTTTTGGCGAGGTCGAGGATCCGCGCGCGCTCAACCGGCGCCATGACTTCCTGGAGGTGGTGTTCGTGGCCCTGGCCGCGATGCTGTGCGGAGCGGAGGACTGCACCGACATGGCGGCCTTTGCGCGCGCCAAGCTGGCAAGCCTGCGCGAGGTGGTGGCGCTCCAGCACGGCCCGCCGAGCCACGACACCTTCAGCCGGATCTTCCGCCTGCTCGCCCCGGAGCCCTTCGAGGCGGCCTTTGCCAAGTTCACGGCCGCCTTTGCGGGCGCGCTCGAGGGGGTGGTGGCGATCGACGGCAAGGCGCTGCGCGGCGCCTATGACCGCGGCCGCCGGGCGACGCCCCTGCATCTGATCAACATCTGGGCCGCCAGGGCCCGGCTGGTGATCGGCCAGCGCCTGGCACCGGGGCGCAACGAGGTGTTGGGCGCCAAGCAGGCGCTGGCGCTGCTGCGGCTTGAGGGCTGCATCGTCACCGCCGATGCGCTGCACTGCCGCCCCGACACCGCGCAGGCGATCCTGGCCACCGGG
The DNA here is from genome assembly GCF_035474595.1 of Longimicrobium sp. Classification (NCBI taxonomy): domain Bacteria; kingdom Pseudomonadati; phylum Gemmatimonadota; class Longimicrobiia; order Longimicrobiales; family Longimicrobiaceae; genus Longimicrobium; species Longimicrobium sp. The sequence goes on along the minus strand of NZ_DATIND010000010.1, from coordinate 969 downwards.
GCCGATTATGCCCTTGCGGTGAAGGCCAACCAGCCCGGCCTTCTGTCCGCCGCTCAGGCGCTGACAGCGGCGGTCGATCCGGCTCAGGCGGCCACGAGCGGTCCCAGCGGCGGCCACGACCGCTTCGAACGGCGCAGCGCCGTGGTGGTCGACGCGCACGGGATCAACTTCCCGGGCCTGTGCGCGGTGGCGCGGGTGGAGACGTGGCGGGCGAGCGCCGCCGGCCCTGAGGTGAGGACGGTGCGCTGGTATGGGCTCTCCCGGCCCCTGCGCGCCCAGGAGATGCTGGAGGTCGCAGCCGCTCATTGGACGATTGAGAACCAGCTGCACTGGGTTCTGGATGTGAGCTTGAAGGAGGACGCGGCGCGAAGCCGAAAGGACCACGCCCCGCAAAACCTTGCTTTGTTGCGCAAGCTCGCGCTCAATCTTCTGCGCCTGCACCCCGACAAGGCCTCCATCAAAACCAAAACCAAGCGAGCCGGATGGGACGATCGCTTCCTCTTCTCCCTCATCGCTCATATGCGATAGCCCTGCCCTGGAGGGGGAGGGTGAGGCGCGAGTCCGGAATGACAGCGGGGCGCGAGCCTTCCTCAAGCGGCGTCCGAGCCCGCCGCCGGCGCCTCGCTCCGGTAGTCCCGCCAGATCGCGCCCTCGCCGAGCGTCGCCACGAAGGCCGCGTGGGCGTCGCGCTCGGCATCCGTCAGGCGCGAGATCGTGATCCGCGGCCGCGCCTCCCGGGCGACGGCCGCGCTCGCGCGCCGGAGCGCCGGCGCGGCGGCGCGGTGCGACAGGCCGAGATCGGCCTGCTTGCCGCCGATCAGCTCGATATAGACCTCGGCCAGGATCTCGGCGTCGAGGAGCGCGCCGTGCTTGGTGCGGCGCGAGTTGTCGATCCCGTAGCGGGCGCAGAGCGCGTCGAGGCTGTTGCTGGCGCCCGGATGCCTGCGGCGGGCGAGCGCCAGGGTGTCG
>NZ_DATIND010000009.1 GCF_035474595.1 Longimicrobium sp. | reverse complement strand
ATCAGCACCTTGATGCCCGTCTGCTTCGCGACGAGATCGGCGACCTTGCGATCGTAGAACGGCTCCATGATGATCGCCTTCGCGCCGCTGCTCTTCACCTTCTGGATCACCTGGTACAGGTGCGACGGCGACGGCGGCACGCCGGGCTTGGGCTCCATGAAGCCCACGATGTTCATCCCCGTGTACTCGGCGAAGTAGCGCCAGCTGGTGTGCCAGGCCACGACGGGCTTGCCGCGGATCTGCGCGATCTGCGGGGCCCAGCCGCGCTCGGCCGCGTTCAGCCGCGCCTCCCAGGCCGCGTAGTTGCGCGCGAAGGTGGCCGCGTCGGCCGGCGAGAGCCGGCTGAAGCGGTCGCGGAAGAGGCGCGCGATGCGGCGCCCGTTCTCGGGGTCCAGCCAGTAGTGCGGGTTGCCGGCGGGGTGCACGTCGCCCTGGCTGCGGTCCACGTTCCCCGTGGGCCGGTCCAGCACGCGGATGGCGGTGCTCACGTCCAGGTAGCCCGTGCCGCCCTGCTGGATCTTCGGATTGCGGGCGCCCTGCACCAGCAGCGGCATCCACCCGATCTCCAGGTCCAGCCCCACGAACGCGAACACGTCGGCGTTGCGCAGCTGCAGGATGAAGCTGGGCTTGGCCTCCACGAAGTGCGGGTCCTGGAACCCCTCGCTGATGTGCACCACCTGGCAGCGGTTGCCGCACACCTCGCTGGCGAGATCGGCCAGGTCGGTGGTGCTGGTCACCACCTTCAGCTGCCGCTGCGCCGCGGCGGGCCCGGCCAGCGCCGCCATCCCGGCGGCCAGCACGGCCGCGTTCCTCATCATCGTCTTCATCTATCCCTCTTCTCCTGAAATGTGATGCTCGTCCGGTCGATCGGGTTCGTTCGAGTGCTCGGAAGCCTCAGAACGGATGCGGCTTGTGCGGGCCCAGCGCGAAGGTGGCCTGCAGCAGGATGCGGTTCACCGCGTCCAGACCGCCGCCCGGCATGTAGCGCTCGTACGAGGCGGCCAGCTTGCTGAACTCGCTGGGGAAGAACTCCAGGACGCCCGACACCGCGTTCAGCGCGTCGCCGTCGTTCAGCGGGTCCTGCACCCAGTCGTAGCGCGCGCCCAGGAAGGTGCGCTGCGTCAGCTGCCAGCGCGCGAAGCCGTACGCGCCGGTGAAGTCGCGGCGCGGGCCCAGGTACGTGGCCGTCGTCCCGTCGGCCAGCGTGACGGTGGAGCCGGGGTCGGCGTTCATCTGGCGCATCACCTCGGCCTGCACGATCAGCGAGCGGTAGAGCCCCTGCTGCAGCGGCCGCCAGCGGTAGGTCAGGTCCGCGCCCACCGTGGTCTGCCGCTGGCCGATGGCGTTCGCCTCGGTGACCACGGGCGCCGAGACCGGCTGCGCCACCTTCCCCGTCATGGCGCTGAAGCTCAGCTCGAAGTTGGTGGACTGGCTCAGGTCCACGTAGTTGCGCAGCCGCGCCGAGTAGCCCAGCCCGGAGAGGCGCTGGTTCGTGGCCACGTCGGGCACCAGGTCGTCGGGCGTCTCGCCCAGCCGGTCCACCGCCGTCACCTGCAGCTCCTGGTAGAAGCCGAAGGGCGCGAACACCTTGCTCCCGTAGATCCCCGTCCCCTTGATCCCGTCGGGAGACAGGAAGCGCTGGATGACCCAGGGATACTCGATGGTGTGCAGGTCGTGGCGGTGCGTGGTGTTCAGCTTCCCGAACGGCATCAGGAAGCGCCCCAGCCGCGCCTCCAGCCCGTACGGCAGGCTGGTGGTGGTGAGGTACGCCTGCTCGATGGAGATCCCCTCGAGGTCGCTGATCCCCAGGAAAACGTCGCCGCGGAAGTAGGGATCGACGGCGGCCTGCGCGGCGATCTCGATCTCGCGGATGCTGGCGCGCTCGCCCCCCTCCTGCGTGCTCCCGTCGGGGGACAGGTCGCCCACGAAGTCGCCGACGACGGAGATGTCGGGGAGGAGGCGCTGCGCCGGGCCGGCGGGCCCGCCCCCCTGCTGGGCGACGGCGTCGGCGCCCTCGGCCGCGCCCGGGGCCTGGCCCTGCAGCTCGCGGACGATGGCAGCCGAGTCCGCGGCGGCGCTGTCCACGGCGGCGGCCGTGGTGTCGGGGCGCGCGGGAATGGTGTCCTGCTGCGCGGCCGCGCTCCCCGCGGCGGCGGCCAGCAGGAGCACGGACAGGCAGATGGTTCTCTGCATCTGTGGTTGTCGGGTACGGGGTCTCGTTCCATGGGCGCCACGGGCCGGTCCCGCGGCGCATGCGCTCGTCCCGCCCCGCGCCCTGGAATCGCTGCCGCGCCGCTGGTTCATGGCGGCGGACGCGCGATCAGGAGGCGCGGAAGCTCGATCGCCGCGGCCCGTACCACGGCCGCGGAGATGTAATCAGACGAGGGAGACGGGTGGGGCTCGCGCCTGGACGCGGATCCGCGCAGGCGCAGGGGGGAGGGAGACTTCGGGGGAAAGCGGGCGCGACGCCGGGGCTTCGGCGGCGGCCGGGACGTGCGAGGGCTCGGCGAGCGCGCGGCCCTCCGATGCCTGGCAGACGACGCAGGCCATCTCGTCGTGCGCGGGAAGCGTCTGCTCCTCGCGCTGCTGCGACCAGCCGGCCAGGTGGGGGTCCGCGCGCAGCCACCCGTGCAGCGCCGGCCCGGCGGCAATGCCGAGCAGGTGCAGCGCCGCCGCGAGCAGCAGCGCGGCACGGCGAAGACGGGTTGGGGCTCCGGACCGGTTCATGGACCGCCGCGTACCCCGGTCCGATCCGTCAGGTTCCGTATCCAGTATACAGTCCTTCGTTGCACTTCTGGCGATGTTGGAACAGCCGGGAATCTCACGCAGGTGCGGGGCCGCATCCTCGCGCCGCCCTCACCCCGCGCCGGAGGGCGCGACCCTCTCCCGTCCCGGGAGAGGGTGGCTCTCCAGCATTGGTGCGCCTTTCAAACTCTGGCTCACGCCATGGTCGAGAATCAGGCGCCGATGCCATCCAGCTACCTCTCCCGGTACGGGAGAGGTGGACGGCCTCGGCCGGCCGGAGAGGGCGCGATATCGGCGATGCACGTCGAAGGTGACTCACGCACCCTGATCGCCGTCTCCTCGCCCTGTCCCCTGTCCCCTTCTCCTACGCCTCCAGAAAGGCCCGCAGCCTGGCCAGGTTGCGCCGGTCCAGCGTCACCAGGTCCTTGGGATCTTCCGGCAGCTCCTTGGGCGTCTCCAGCACGCGCGGCACGTGGGCGAAGCGCTCGTCGTTCATCAGCCGGCGGAAGGGCTCGTCGCCCAGCGAGCCCTCGCCGATGGCGGCGTGGCGGTCGCGCTTGCTGGCGAACGGCGTCATCGAGTCGTTCAGGTGGAACAAGCGCAGCCGGTCCAGCCCGATCACGTCCGCGAACTGGGCGATCACGCCGTCGTAATCGCCCCGCAGGTCGTACCCGGCCGCGTACACGTGGCAGGTGTCCACGCACACGCCCACGCGGCCGCGCACCGCGGGCGGGATGCGGTCGATCATCTCCCGCAGCTCCTCGAAGCGCGAGCCCAGCACCTTGCCCGAGCCGGCGGTGGTCTCCAGCAGCACCTCCACCGTGCCGCCCTCCTCCTCCATCGCCTGGGCGATCAGCTCGGCGTTCTGCCACAGGCCGCGCGCCACGTCGCCGTCGGTGGCATTGCCGGGGTGGGTGACCAGCGCGTCCAGCCCCAGCCGCACCGCGCGCCGCAGCTCGCCGCGGAAGGCGGCGTACGAGCGCTCGCGCAGCACCGGGTCGGCGGTGGCCAGGTTGATCAGGTAGCTGTCGTGCGCCACGGCGTAGCGCACCCCGTGGGTGTGGATCCCGCCGCGGTACAGGTCGCACTCCTCGTCGCTCACCTCCACCTCGGCCCAGCGGTTGGGCTGCTTGGTGAAGATCTGGATGGCGGTGGCGCCGATGTCGGCCCCGCGCTGCGGCGCGTTGCGGCATCCGCCCGCGGTGGAAACGTGGGCACCCAGCAGCACTTTCGGCTCGCTCGTCGGCTATGGGGATGGAGGGTGGACGCGCGAAGGTAGACGGGGCGCACGGCGATGTCAATCCGCCGCGCGCCCCGTCTTCCGATGTCTCCCAGCACTCAGCACTCAGCACTCAGCACTCAGCACTCAGCACTCAGCACTCAGCACTCAGCACTCAGCACTCGGCACTCGGCACTCAGCACTCAGCACTCAGCACTCGGCACTTCCAACCTCAGAGCAGGACGGGCGGCGTGGAGCCCAGCCACTCGGGAAGCGCCTCGCGCGGCGCGGGCGAGCCGGGGGAGCAGAGCACCGCGCTTCCGTCGGCGCGGAAGCCGGGGGTGGGCACCAGCGCGAACCATCCCCCCGGCGAGCGGGCGATCGCGCGCACCTGGATGCCGGGGAAGAGAGCCGTGACCGTGCACGACTCCGCGCCACCGTCCACACGAATGCGCGAGCCCACCGGCTGCACCGCCAGCGCGCCGATCTGGTACATCATCGGCACCCCGCCCATCGACTCCACGTACTGGCGCATCGCGGAGCGCAGCGCGTCGCCGAAGTCGCGGCTCAGCGAGGTGGCTTCCGCGGCGCCGGTGCGGCGGTGCGGAAGGGAAACGGCGCGGGCGGAGGGCTCGATCTGGGTGCTCATACGGGGACTCGTTTCTGGGAGGTGGGCGCGCGGCGAGGGTCGGCCGGGTCGCCGCGGCGTTACCAGCCACAGGGGCAAGCGCGGGACCGCGCCGAGAGAATCGGAAAAACCGTTGCGGCGCAACGATTTGCCTTCGTGCGGAATGTCCACCTGCCCGATGTTGCAGCAATGCAACGTGGCAGGATGCAACATTCCGTTGCCAATGCGGCACGCGTAAACAGGTGCGGGCCGGGGAGATCGCTCTCCCCGGCCCGCAGCTTCCGTCATCTCCCTCCCTCGCCGCGCCGCCCCGCTCAGCCGCCGCTGACGAGGATGCCGCGCCGTCTGCCGCGCATCTTCTTCATCTCAGCTCCGCGCGCGGAAGTTGACGATGGTGTGCGAGCCGTCGTTGAAGCGCGCGGTGATGGAGACCACCTGCCCCGGCTTCAGCGCGGCCACCGCCTGCCGCAGCTCGGCCACCGTGCCGATCGCCCGCCCGTTGAAGCGCTCGATGATGACGCCGCGGCCCAGCTGCCCCGCCGCCGGCCCCATGGGGTCCACGCCGGAGACCACCACGCCCTGCGCGCCGGGCGCGCCCAGCTGCTGCGCGATCTGCGGGGTGATCTGCGTGACCGCGAAGCCCACGCGGTCGGCCGCGTCGTCGCCGTCCGCCACCTCCCCGGCGTCGGACTGGATGGCGGCGGGGCGCACGTCCATCTGCGTCAGCCGCAGCGTGGCCGAGCGGCGGCTGCCGTAGCGCACGTAGTCGACGCGGATGGGGTCGCCCGGCTCCTTGCGCATCACCGCCTCCATCAGGTCGCCGCGGCTGCGCACCGGCTGCCCGTCCAGCGCCACGATCACGTCGCCCATCTGCAGCCCGGCCTCGCGCGCCGCGCCCTTGGTCTCGCTCGCGACCACCGCGCCGTCCGGCGAGGGGAGGCCGAACACCTCGGCGTCGGCGTTGGTCACGTCGCGGATCTCCACCCCCATCATGGGGCGGTGCACCACGCCGTAGCGGATCAGGTCGTCGGCCACGCGCCTGGCCAGGTTGATGGGCACCGCGAAGCCGTATCCCGAGTAGTAGCCGGTGGGGCTGGCGATGGCGCTGTTCACGCCGATCACGCGGCCCTGCAGGTCAACCAGCGGGCCGCCCGAGTTGCCGGGGTTGATGGCCGCGTCGGTCTGGATGTAGTGCTCCAGCGGCGACGAGGCCGCGTCGCTCCTCTGCATGATGCCGATGCTGCGCCCCTTGGCGCTCACGATCCCCGCCGTCGTCGTCTGCCCCAGCTCCAGCGGGTAGCCCAGCGCCAGCACCCAGTCGCCGGTGTCCAGCTGGTCGCTGTCGCCCAGGCGCACGGTGGGCAGGCCGCTGCCGTTCACCTTCAGCACCGCGATGTCGGTGTTGGGGTCGCGCCCCACCACGCGGGCGTCCAGCTCGCGCTTGTCGTTCAGCACCACCTTCACGCGGGTGACGCCGTCGACCACGTGGTTGTTGGTCACGATGTAGCCCTCGGGGCTGATGATGAACCCCGAGCCGGAGGTGGCCTGCGGCGCCACGCGCATCTGCCCGCCGAACATCCCCTCGAACGGGGTGCCGCGGAGCTCGGGCGGCACCTGCTGGGCCACGGTGCGCGCGGCGGTCTCGGTGCGCACCTGCACCACGGCGTTCATGGCCGCGTGGCTGGCCGCGCGGAAGGCGGTCGACAGCGCCGCGGGCGAGCCGGGCGCGGTGGCGGCGCCGGTGTACACGGCCGGCTGCGCCTGCTGGGCGCCGGCGTCGGCGATGGGGTCCTTCATCACGTCCGCCAGCGTGAGGCCGGCGCCCAGCCCGGCGGCCAGCACGCCGGGTACCGCGAGCTTGCGAAGTTTGCTGTGCATGGTAGTTCTATCCTCGTTCCACGTCGGTGGCTCGCTGCAACGGGAGAAGTCTACACGATCGGAAGCCGGCGCGTTCGCCCGGGCGATTAGACGGCGGTTAGACGGCGATTAGCCGCGCTTAATCTTCCGCCGTCCGTGGCGCCGTCCGCCGTTTTCGCGTGTATCTTCCCCGCACATCGACCCGTCGACGCACGCGAGTGTATCCGTACTCTCAGACTCTCGTACCTTCGCACTCTCGCACCTTCGCACTCTCGCACTTCATCCCGCGGCCGCCCATGCGAATCCTGATCGTCGAAGACAACCCCCGCATCGCCTCGTTCCTGCAGAAGGGGCTGCGCGAGGAGGGCTACGTGGTGGACGTGGCGGGCGACGGCGACACCGCGTTCGACCGCGCCACCCAGCAGGGCTTCGACGCCGCCGTGGTGGACGTGATGATCCCCGGCCGCACCGGCTTCGAGCTGGTGCGCGACCTGCGCGCCGCCAACATCCCCCTTCCCGTGCTGCTGCTGACCGCGCGCGACCGGACGGAGGACAAGGTGGCGGGGCTGGACTCGGGGGCCGACGACTACCTGACCAAGCCGTTCGAGTTCAGCGAGCTGACCGCGCGGCTGCGGGCGCTGCTGCGGCGGACGGGGGGGACGGGCGCGCCGGCGACGCTGCGCGTGGGCGACCTGGAGATGGACCCGGCGACGCGGGACGTGAAGCGCGACGGGTCGCACGTGGAGCTCACCCCCAAGGAGTTCGCGCTGCTGGAGTTCCTGATGCGCAACGCCGACCGCCCGCTCTCGCGCGCCACGCTGATGGAGCACGTGTGGGGGATCCGCTTCGACCCCGGCACCAACATCGTGGACGTGTGCGTGAACTCGCTGCGCAACAAGCTGGCGGACCGCGACCGCGAGCTGATCCAGACGGTGCGCGGCGTGGGCTACGTGGTGCGCAACCCCGGAGAGCCGGAGATGGCGGAATGATGACGGCTTCGCCCCAGGCGCGCCCGACCGGCGGGTCACCCTTCATGTTCGAGAGGCCACCCGGCGCGGAACCCGGATCGCCCGCGCGCCCGCCGGGGAACGGCGGCGGGCCGCCCCTGCCGAAGCGGCGGCGGACGTGGTCGCTGCGGCGCGAGATCGTGATCGGCTACTCGGCGCTGCTGCTGAGCGCGCTCGCCGTGTTCGGAGTGGCGACGTACCTGATCCTGCGGCAGTCGCTCGCCCGCGCGGGCACGCAGTCGCTGCGCGAGACGGCGGCCGCGGCCGAGCAGCTCATCCTTCCCCCCAACATCCCCCGCACCGCGGTCGAGGAGACGCGGCTGCCCCCCGCGCCGGGCGAGGTGGAGGCGCTGCGCCGCCGCAGCCGCCTGGCCACGGGCGACGTGATCCAGATCTTCGTGGCCCGCAGCGGCGACGTGGAGAAGCGGGCGCTGAAGTCGTTCGCCTTCATCGCGCTGATCCTGATCCCTGTCACGGCGCTGGCGGGCGCGGGCGTGGGCTACACCATCGCCAACCGCATCCTGCAGCCGCTGAACCGGCTGGTGGGGGCGACGCGGGAGATCGGGATCGCGGGGCTGGGGCGGCGGGTGGAAGAGCCCGAGCACCCCACCGAGCTGCGCGAGCTGTCGCGCTCGTTCAACGAGATGCTGGCGCGCCTGCAGCGGGCGGTGGAAACGCTGCGCAGCTTCACCGCCGACGCCAGCCACGAGCTGCGCACGCCGCTGACCGCCATCCGGGGGACGGCGGAGGTGGCGCTGGCCCGCGAGCGCACCAGCGACGAGCTGCGCGAAACGCTGGGCGAGGTGATGGACGAGACGCAGCAGATGCTGGCGCTGGTGGAGGACCTGCTGACGCTCGCGCGCGGCGACCAGGCGGTGGCGCCCGCGCTGGAGCGCATCGACCTGGCCGCGGTGCTGCGCGACGTGCAGGACGTGGGCGAGGCGCTGGCGATGGGAAAGGAGGTGGAGGTGACGCTGGAGACGCCGGAGGACCTGGCGGTGATGGGCTCGGCCGGGCCGCTCCGCCGCCTCTTCCTGAACCTGGTCTCCAACGCGGTGAAGTTCACCGAGCGCGGCACCGTGGCCATCGCCGCGCGGAGGGTGGACGAGCCGCCCCCGCCGCCGCCGGTGGACGAGATCCAGCCGCCGCTCCCCATCCCCCCGGCGAAGCGCACGGTGGAGGTGACGGTGACGGACACGGGAACGGGGATCGCGGCCGACGCCCTGCCGCGCGTGTTCGACCGCTTCTACCGCGCCGACGCGGCGCGCGAGCGCAGCGGCGGCACCGGGCTGGGCCTGGCCATCGCGCGGATGATCGCGGAGCAGCACGGCGGCACCATCACCGCCGCGAGCCGGCCCGGCCGCGGCAGCACCTTCACCGTGCGCCTCCCGGCGATGGAGGGAGAGGCGTAGGGGGAGGAAGAGGGAGACCTCATCGGGAGGAGAGGGTTCGCGCTTTAGGGAAGCATCTTGCCCGCCTCGCTGGCCCCCTCCCCCAGCCCCTCCGCCCGCTCCGCGGGGGAGGGGAGAACTCATCATGACCAAGCCTCCCCAACCGACAAGCTGGACAGGGTCACGCATCACGCGAAAAGCGACGCATGCCCCGCCATCTGCGCGCCCCACAAGAAGTTACCCCCTCCCGTTATCGGGAGGGGGTACGCGCTCTAAGTCGCGGGGAGAGGGCTCCACGGGCGCCGGACCCGCGCGGAGATGCTACGCCCGCACCATCAGTTCGCAGTTGGAAATTCGATCCAAAGACAGATAGAAAAGCCGTTCAAAAAATCTCGAGATACCGATCGAGATAACGAGCTACGAGGACGCGCTGGAAGGTGCTGACCCGGTCGATGCCGCGCCGGTCGGGGCCGAGCCGGACGGCGCCGCGATCCGGTTCAGGAAGGCCTCGGCGCGCTCGAGGACGGCGCGCTTGCCGGGGAAGCGGAGGAGGCGGTAGGCGTCGTCGTACGCGGCCCAGCGGTACGCCTCGGCCTCGTGGCTGATGGTGACGGCGTCGGTGTTGGACTCGGCCAGGAAGTACACCACGCGCTTCACGATCAGCGTGCGCGCCTCGCCCTTCCCCTGCGTGAACACGTAGCGCTCCTCCTCGCGGAAGCCGGTGAGCACGCGGTAGTCGCCCACCCGCATCCCCGCCTCTTCCTGCAGTTCGCGCTCGGCGGCGATCTCGTCGGTCTCGCCCGCCTCCACCCCGCCCTTGGGGAATTCCCAGATGGGCCGCCGCGTGAGCGCCGACCGCACCAGCAGGTAGCGACGCTCGCCTTCCACCAGGTGGAAAAGGACGATCCCCGCGGCTGTCTGCGAAACCCTCCTCATCCAATCTCCGGGCGGGCAGCAAGAGGACGAAAAAACCTGCGCCAATCTGCTACGAAAACCATGGTCAGGCAACGGGCATCTCTTTTGCGCCGTGCCGCTTTTTCCGACCAACGTCTGTCCAATCCCCCTCCGGAAAGATGACCGATCCGACCCCCGGCCCCGATGCCACGGGCGAGCGCTCGCTGGGCGAGCTGTTCCGGCGCCTCGGCGCGGACGCGTCGGCGCTGGTCCGCCACGAGGTCGCGCTGGCGAAGCTGGAGCTGCGCCAGAACCTCCGCTCGCTCGCCTCCGACGCGGGGAAAGCGGCCGCGGGCGCGGCGATCGCGGCCGTCGGCGCGCTGGTCCTGCTCGAGGCGCTGGTCTTTGGCGTCGGCGACCTGCTGGGGCGCCGCTACTGGCTCTCCGCGCTGATCGTCGGCGTTCTCCTCGTCACCATCGGCGTCATCCTCCTGCTCGCCGCGCTGAAGCACGCCCGGTCGCGTCCCCTTGCGCCCGAGGTAGCGCTCGGCACGCTGCGCGAGACGGGGGACTGGGCGAAGGACGAGGCCGCCGAGCTCCGCTCCGCCCTTGCCGCCGATGCCGGCGCTCCCCGCGCGCTCTCCCCCGCCCCGCTCCCGCCGCCGCCCTCCATGCGCGGGGGATATCCCCGCCGCGACGCCGACGACGCGTCCACGCCGGTGCCGGGGACGCACGGCGCGGGAAGCCCGGTGCGCTCGGCCGCCGAGCCGCCGCTCGCGTGGCCGCTGTGGAAGCGCGTGTGGACGAAGTACAAGAACGACGACATCCCCAACCAGGCGGCCAAGGTCGCCTACTACTTCTTCATGTCGCTCCCGCCGCTGCTGATGGCGGGGTTCGGGCTCGCGGGCGTGTTCGGCGGGCAGGACACGGCGGACTGGCTGACGGGCAGTCTCCGCCAGAACCTGCCGGCCGAGGCGGGCGCGCTGGTGAACGGGTTCGTGAACGACGTCGTGCACAAGAACCATCCCGGCCTGCTCTCGCTGGGCCTGCTGCTGGCCATGTGGTCCGGCGCCGCCGTGTTCATGGCGCTGGAGGATACGCTGAACGCCGCCTGGCACGTGGACTGTGCGCGCGGCTTCGTGAAGCGCCGCGCCGTCGCGCTGGGCACGCTGCTGGGCGTCGGCATCCTCTTCCTCGCGGGGAGCGTCGTCCTCGTTGCCGGGCCCGCGCTGGCGAAGGGGTTCGGGCTGGGGGTCGTGTGGACGGTGGTGCAGTGGCCGCTCGGCTTCGCGCTGGTGGTCGGCGCGTTCTGGATCGTGTACTACGTGCTGCCGAACGTGGATCAGCGCGGGTGCAAGCTGGTGCTGCTGAAGGCGTCCGCCATCGCCGCGGGGCTGTGGGTGCTGGCGACGCTCGGGTTCCGCCTGTACGCCGCGAACTTCGGCTCGTACAGCAAGACGTACGGCGTGCTGGGCGGCATCATCGTCCTGCTGCTGTGGATGTACTACACCTCCACCGTCATCCTCCTCGGCGGCGAGTTCGCGTCGGAGATGGAGCGTAGGGGCTGACTAACTGAAGTGCGGAAGTGCGGAAGTGCGTGAGTGCGCTGGTCCTGCGTGGATCCAGCGCACTCGTGCATTTCCGAACTCACGCACTTTCCGTCGTGGCGATCTGGCCTACGACGGGCCCATCTGGCGCGCCCGCCGCTTCGACGTGGGCTACAACGCCGTCAACTACGTCATCAAGATGATGGTTCGGCGCACTGCTAACCATCCGTGCATAGCCGCACTTGAGCCGCGGCTCCGTGAGTTGCGGTTCCCGCACGGCGAGGATGTGGGTGCGGCCGCGGATCAATATGTCGGAAATTTCCGACATATCATTTCGACTCGGCAGAGAAGGACAAACCCGAGGCCCGTCCACAGCACGATCATCGGCGGGCGGACACGGAAGCTTATCCAGCGCGATACCATCTACCGATGACGCAGTTTGGGATATCTCGGCTGCGCTGACGCGATGGGTTCGCCCGGGAGCGGACGCGGGCGGACCCAAAGGCCCGTCCGGATGCCTTCCGTGTGAGCAATTCGTTTCAGTTGGTCTCCCGTCGCTCGCAGCAGGCATCGATTGGACAAATTGAGATTTCGTCATAACGGAGTTATTTTACGGCAGATTGATGACGCCCGGTTCCGCGCATCCCGAGGGTCGTGGCATGGCCCTTCCGTGATCCGCGGGGGCTGGACAGGCGGGCAGGCGCGTGCCGTACGCGCCCTCGTGTTGTCCGGTGGGCGTACGTCGGGCCGGCGGTTCATTGATGGTTGAACAGGGCACCTCCACTCCACAAGCGGCACCGTCACACGACGACCCCGCTGGCCGCGCGCGCTCCGCGGCCCGGCTGGCCGCGCGCGCCCTCGCGGTTCCCGTCTCCTTTGCGTACGACCACGGCACGCTTCACCTGGACGCCGGCGGCAAGCGGATCGGCGAGGGCGCGCGCGCCGTTCTCGCCCGTTTCTGCACGCGCGTCACCCGGGCGGGCGGCCCCGTCTGCGTCGCCGATCTGCCGAAGGAAGACGGTGCAGGCCCGCTGAAAGCGATCGCCGCCGTCCCGCTGCCCGGCGGCTGCATCGGCGTGGCCGCCACGCGCGCGCGGCAGTGGACGCCCGCGGACCGCGCCGCGCTGGACGACGCCGCGGCGCTCGTCCCCACGGCGGAGGATGCATCTCCCATCGTCGAACCAGCGGCCGACGCGAAACCCGAGCGCGAGTCCGCGCGCCCGGGCTACGCCGTCTTCCGCGCGATGTTCGAGAGCTCGGCGTCGGGGATGGCGGTGCTGGACCTGGGCGGCCGCATCCTGCGCGCGAACCGGGCGCTGGCGCGGATGCTGGGCGTGCGCCCCACGCGGCTCTCCGGCCGCCCGCTCGCCGACTTCATCCCCGATGAGGACGACGATGCCGCCGCCCTCCGCATCGCGCTGAACGAAGGGTGCGTGGCCGGTCGCGACGGCGAGGTGCGGCTGGTGGGGCGCGGCGGCCGCGAGGCGTGGGTGCGCGTGGGGCTGAGCGTGCGGCGGCGCGGCGGCCAGCCCGTGTTCGCGCTGGCGATGGTGGACGACGTCACCGACCGCCGCGCCGCCGCCGAGGCCGAGCGCCGCCGGGCCGCGGCGCTGGAGCTGCTGCGCGGCGTGGCCACCGCCGCCAACCGCGCCGCCACGCTCGACGACGTGCTGCGCCAGGTGCTGGGGCTCATCTGCGCGCACGCCGGCTGGGCCGCCGGCCACGTGTGGGTGCGCGCCGACGACGGCGCGTTCGTGTCCAGCGGCATCTGGCGCGCGGGGAAGCGCTACGCGGCGTTGCGCGAGGCCACCCGCGCGCTGCGCCTGGAGCGCGGCGAGGGGCTCCCCGGGCGCGCGGTGCAGGCCGGTGCGCCGGTGTGGGTGGAAGACGTGGCCGATGCGCCCTGGTTCGCGCGGCACGGCACCGCGCACATCCGCGGCGCCGTGGCCGTTCCCGTCCGCGCGGAAGGGCAGGTGGCGGCGGTGGTGGAGTTCTTCTCCGAGCGCCCGGAGCGCGCCGACCCGGAGATGGTGGGGCTGCTGACCAACGTGGGAACGCAGCTGGGGCTGGTGGTGGAGCGCGAGCGCATCGCCGCGCGGCTGCGCGAGAGCCGGCGCGAGCTGTCCACGCTGCTGGGCAACCTTCCCGGCGTGGCCTACCGCTGCCGCAACGAGCGCCGCTGGACGCTGGAGTTCGTCAGCGAGGGCAGCACCGCGCTCACCGGCTACACCCCCGGCGAGCTGGTGGGAAGCGCGGGCGTGGCCTTCGGCGACCTGATCGTTCCCGCCGACCGGCAGCTGGTATGGAACCGGGTGCAGGCCGCGGTGGCCGCCGGGCGCCCGTTCGAGCTGGAGTACCGCATCACCACGCGGGGCGGCGAGGAGCGCTGGGTGGCCGAGACGGGCGTGGCCGTCTGCGAGCCGGGGCGCCCCACGGTGCTCGAGGGGTTCATCACCGACGTCACCCAGCGCCGGCTGGCCGAGGCGGCGCTGCGCCGCAGCGGCGACTACTTCCGCGCGCTCATCGAAACCTCGGGCGAGGTGGTGGCGGTCGGCAACGCGGACGGGACCCTGCGCTACGTGTCGCCCGCGGTGGAGCGGGTCACGGGGTACGCGCCGCGCGAGTGGATGCGGATGCAGGCGCTGGAGACCGTGCACCCCGACGACCTGGCCGGGGTGCGCGAGCGCTTCGGGCGGCTGGTGCGCGAGCCGGGGAGCACGGCGGAAGCCGAGTTCCGCATGCGCCACCGCAACGGGCGCTACTGCGTGGTCGAGGTGGTCGCCCGCAACCTGCTGAACGACGCCTCGGTCAACGGCATCGTCTACAACACCCGCGACGTCACCGCGCGCCGCGAGAGCGAGGAGGCGCTGCGCCGCCGCGAGCGCCACTTCCGCTCGCTCATCGAGAACGCGCACGACATCATCACCGTGCTGGAAGGCGACGGCGACGTGCGCTTCGCCAGCCCGTCGGTAGAGCGCACGCTGGGGTACGACCGCCAGGAGCTGGCGGGAACGTACCTGTTCGAGCTGGTGCACCCCGACGACGTGCCCGCGGTGCTGGAGGTGTTCGACCGCGCCATCCGCGCGCCGGGCGAGCCGCAGTGGCTGGAGTTCCGCATGCGCGCGGCCGACGGCTCGTACCGCACGCTGGAGTCGATCGGCACCTCGCTGCTGCACGACCCGGCGGTCACGGGGATCGTGGTGAACTCGCGCGACGTGACCGAGCGGCGCGAGGCCGAGGAGGCG
Organism: Longimicrobium sp.; assembly: GCF_035474595.1. Taxonomy (NCBI): domain Bacteria; kingdom Pseudomonadati; phylum Gemmatimonadota; class Longimicrobiia; order Longimicrobiales; family Longimicrobiaceae; genus Longimicrobium; species Longimicrobium sp. The sequence continues at coordinate 57,092 of NZ_DATIND010000009.1, read as the reverse complement.
CTCCTGGCCTCGCAGCAGCAGCTGCTGCAGGCGCAGAAGATGGACGCGGTGGGGCGGCTGGCCGGGGGCGTGGCGCACGACTTCAACAACCTGCTCACCGCCATCCGCGGCAACGCCGAGCTCCTCCTCTTCGACATCCCCCCGGGCGACCCGCGGCGCGAGGACGTGGAGGAGATCCGCAAGGCATCGGACCGCGCGGCCACGCTCACGCGGCAGCTGCTGGCCTTCAGCCGGCGCCAGGTGCTGCAGCCGCGGGTGCTGGGGCTGAACGGCGTGGTGCGCGAGATGGAGCGCATGCTGCGCCGCCTGATCGGCGAGGACGTGGAGCTGGCCACGCGGCTGGACCCCGAGCTGGGGCAGGTGCGCGCCGACCCCGGGCAGGTGGAGCAGGTGATCCTGAACCTGGCCGTGAACGGGCGCGACGCCATGCCCGCCGGCGGGCGGCTGACGGTGGAGACGCGCAACGAGGAGCTGGGCGAGGACCTGAAGCGCGCCTATCCCTACGTGGTCCCCGGCCCGTACGTGCTGCTGGCGGTGAGCGACACCGGGCAGGGAATGGACGCCGAGACACGGGAGCGCGCCTTCGAGCCCTTCTTCACCACCAAGCCGGCGGGGCGCGGCACGGGGCTGGGGCTCTCCACCGTCTACGGGATCGTGAAGCAGAGCGGCGGCTTCATCTGGATCGACTCGGAGCTGGGGCGCGGCACCACCATCCGCATCTACCTCCCCCCCGTGGCCGAGCCCGCCACTTTGACGGCGGAGGCGGCGGCGCCCGCCCTGGCCGCGCGGGGGGCGGGGACGGTGCTGCTGGCCGAGGACGAGGTGACGGTGCGGCGGCTGGCGGTGCGCGTCCTGAGCCGTGCCGGCTATACCGTGCTCGAGGCCGCCGACGGCGAGGAGGCGCTGCGCGTCGCCTCCGCTCATTCGGGCCGCATCGACGTGCTGGTGACGGACGTGGTGATGCCGCGCCTCGGCGGGCGGCTGCTGGCCTCGCGCCTCCGCGAGGCGCGCGCGGGCGTCCCCGTGATCTACATGTCCGGCTACACCGAGGAGGCGGTGCAGCGCCACGGCGTGCTGGACCCCGGCACCGGCTTCCTGGGCAAGCCCTTCACCGCCGAGCAGCTCCTCGGCGCGGTCGCCAGTGCGCTGGGGAATGGGAAGGACTGACGGACGAGAAGTGCGGAAGTGCGTGAGTGCGGAAGTGCGGAAGTGCGTGAGTGCGTTGGACCCGCGTGGACCCAACACACTCACGCACTGTTCGTTTTCGCGATGTGGCCGAAGATGGGTCCGATCTCGCGCGTCACCGCCGCTCCGGCGCGGGCTGCAGCACCGTCAACTGCGTCATCAGAATGATGGTTGGTGCTCCTCCAACCATCCGTGCGTAACCGCGCCTGAGGCCGGCGACTGCGTAAGATGAGATGCGTTCCCGCGCGACGAAGACATCGATGCGGGTATGCGGATCGATATGTCGGAAATTCCCGACATATCACTTCGCGATTCAGGAGAGAGGGCAGACTCAACCCGTCCGCGGCACGATGGCGGCGGGTGGACGCGGAAGCCCGTCCAGCGCGACACCATCTTCCGATGACGCAGTTTGGGATCTCGCGGCTGCGCGGATGCCGTGGGCTCGCCCGGAAGCGGACGCGGGGCGGACCCGGAGGCCCAACCCCGCACAGACGCTCGTGGCGTGGATGCGCCTCGTCAGCCGATCGGCACGTGGCCGAAGATGCGCCCCATCTGGCGAACGACGGCGGCCTCGGCCTCGGCGAGGGTGACGGGGCGGCCAATCTCCTCGGAGATGGAGCCGACGCCGTGGTCGCGGATGCCGCAGGGCACGATCGCGCCGAAGAAGCTCAGGTCGGTGCTCACGTTCAGCGCAAAGCCGTGGCTGGTGATCCACCCGCTCGACACGCGCACGCCGATCGCGGCCACCTTCCGGTCGCCCACCCACGCGCCCGTCAGCCCCTCCTTCCGCCCGCCCACGAGCCCGAACTCGCCCAGCACGCCGATCAGCATCTCCTCCAGGTCGCGGAGGTAGCGGTGCAGGTCCTGGCGGTCGGGCTTCAGGTCCAGGATCGGGTAGCCGACGAGCTGGCCGGGGCCGTGGTAGGTCACGTCGCCGCCGCGGCCGGTCTCGAACAGCTCGATCCCGCGCGCCGCCCGCTCCTCGGGCGACACCAGCACGTTCTCGTCGTGCGCGCCGCTCCCCAGGGTGATGACGTGCGGGTGCTCCAGCAGCAGCAGCGTGTCGGGGATCTCGCCCGCGCGGCGCTGGGCGACGAGGTCGGCCTGCAGCGCCAGGGCGTCGGCGTACGAGATCAGCCCCAGCCGGCGCACGTCCAGCGCGCGCGGCGGGGCAGCGGGTTCAGTGATGACTGTGCTCATGCGGTGAAATGAAGAAAGAGCGGGCCCCGGGCGCAACCCCGGGTCCCGCTCTTCGGTTTCGCGCGACGATACGGAAAGTGCGCGAGTGCCTGGATCCGCGCGAGCCTAGCGCACTTCCGCACTCCCGCACTTCCGCACTTTCTTCCTACCGGCGCGAGAAGATGCGCAGGATGTACCAGAACATCAGCGCCACCGACGCGAACAGCTCCAGCGCCGCGGAGACGTAGCGGTCTTCCGGGTAGGTGCGCAGGATGCGGCTGGTGGTGAAGAGGATCGTGGCGCCCGCGAACACCACCATCGCGAACGAGAACAGCATTCCCAGCTGGAAGCCGAAGAGCACGCTGCCGGTGATCAGCATCAGCGCCGCCACGCCGATCCACCGCAGCATGGCGCCCATGAAGGTGAAGTCCTTCCCCGTGCTCATCGCGATCCCGGTCAGCCCGCCGAAGCCCACCAGCGTCAGCAGCCCCGCGCTGGCGATGGCGCCCGGCGCCTGGATCTCGGCGATCACCAGGATGGGGACGAAGATCACGGCCTCGGCCAGCACGTACCCCGCCAGCGCGCCGTACTGCGCGCCCTTCCCCTGCGCCCGCGCGGCGATCCCGCTGAACAGCCAACCCGCGACCATGAAGCCGCCCAGCACCAGCAGCCAGCTGGTGCCGAGCATCGCCTGCGCCATGGGGTACGCGATCCCGCTCTTGAAGATCGCCATCTCCACCAGCACGAAGCCCAGGATCGCGAAGAACAGGTGCTGGTAGGTGCGCGTGACGAACTGCGCCCGCCGTGCGCTGTCGATCTCGATGACCGGCCGCGGGCCGGCGTAGCCGTAGGCCTGCTGCTGCTCGTACATGGATTCGTCTCTGGATGGGGAGAAGGGCGAAGGAGCCTTGATGGAGAGGTATTACACGCCGGGAGCATAAACGAGCCACGCGGTAAACGCAAGCGACGGCGCCGCATCGCCATCATCCCCCAATCCCCCACACCTTACAAACGGTCATGCGGAGGAGCGAGAAGCAGAGACACCTCCTCATCGAGCCTCATGCCGTTGCGGTGAAGAACGAAGTGCGCCGGATCCGCTCCGGACCCGGCGCACTCACGCACTCACGCACTTCCGCACTTCGTCACGCCGTCTCGGGGAAGGTCTCCATCAGCTGCTTCACCCGGGCCAGGAACTGGTCGCCGTCGGCGCCGTTCACCAGGCGGTGGTCGTAGCCCAGCGAGATGTACCCGCGCTTGCGGGGGACGATGGCGTGGTTGCCGTACTCGTCGCTGATCACCGCCGGCCGCATCTCCACCCCGCCCACGCCCAGGATGGCCACCTGCGGCTGGGAGATGATGGGGAAGCCGATCGTCGTCCCGAAGATCCCCGGGTTGGTGATGGTGAAGGTTCCGCCCTGGATGTCGTCGGGCTTCAGCTGCCGGTTGCGCGCACGGGTCCCCACGTCGTTCACCCGCTTGGCCAGCCCCACCAGCGAAAGCTCGTCGGCGCCCTTCACCACCGGCACGATCAGCCCGTTGTCGATGGCCACCGCGATGCCCAGGTTCACGTCGGCGCGGTAGATGATCTCGTTGTTGCCGAAGCTGGCGTTCAGCTTGGGGTGCTCGCGCAGCGCCCGCGCCACCGCCCACGCGATGAAGTGCGTGTAGGTGACCTTCACCCCCTGCTCGTCCCACATCCGCTTGTTCTTCTTCCGCACCCCGTCGATGCGCGTGTAGTCGACCTCGAAATACGAGTGCACGTGCGGCGAGATGCGCCGCGACAGCACCATGTTCTGCGCGATGATCTGGGTGATGCGGTCGGCCGATTCGACGCGGTCGTTCGGCCCCGCCTTCACCTCGGGGTGATGGACGTGCGAGTAGAACTCGTCCCAGTCGAACGGCCCCTCGTCGCCCGACGGCGCCTTGGCGGGCGCGGCGGGGCGCTGCGCGGGCGGAGCCCCCGTCCCCGCGGAGGCCCCGGCGGTGGTCGGAGCGGCGGCGGGCGCGGCCTTCTGCTCCTCCACGTACTTGAGGATGTCTTCCTTGGTCACCCGCCCGGCGCGCCCGGTCCCCTGCACCGCCGCGACTTCGACCCCGTGCTCCGCGGCGATCTTGCGGACCAGCGGCGTGGAGCGCGTGCGCAGGCGCTCCTCGGCCGTCTGCGGCCCGCCGTTGCTCGACGCGCCGCCCGCCTGCGCCTGCTTGGATGCGGTCACGGCCTGCGCCGGCGCACCACCGGCGTTCGCCACCTCGCGCGCCTCCGGCTGCCCGGCGGCGGCCTCGGGAAGCGTGGTGGGCTGCTCGCCGGGAACGCCGGCGGCGGGATCCGACGGCGCCGCGGCGGAAACCGTGGCCATCGCGCCGGCCTCGGTCTCGATGAAGGCGACCACGGTGCCGACCTCCACGGTCTGCCCCTCGCTCACCACGATCTCGGCCAGCACGCCGGCTACGGGCGACGGGATCTCGGCGTCCACCTTGTCGGTGGAGATCTCCATGATCGGCTCGTCGCGCTCCACGCGGTCGCCCACCTTCTTGCGCCAGACGGAGACGGTCCCCTCGGCGATCGACTCGCCCATCTGGGGCATCGGGACTTCGACTCGGGCCATGATAGAACCAGGTTACAGGGTACAGGGGACAGGGTACAGCAAGAAAACCCGATCGGAGACGAGGATCAGGAGATGGACGAGTCTTCGTCCCTGTCCCCTGTACCCTGTCCCCTGTCCCCTAGTAGTTCGCCAGCCAGCGCGCCGCCTTCACGATGTCGTCGGTCTGCGGCAGGAAGTAGTCCTCCAGCGGCGGCGAGTAGGGGATCGGCGCGTCGATCGCGGTCACCCGCTGGATCGGCGCGTCCAGCCACTCGAACGCCTTCTCGCTCACGCGCATGGCGATCTCGCCCGCGATCCCGCCGGTGCGCGTGTCCTCGTGCACGATCAGCAGCCGGTTCGTCTTCTTCACCGACGCCACGATGGCCTCGTCGTCCAGCGGCAGGAGGGTGCGCAGGTCGATGATCTCCACCGAGAGCCCGTCCTCCTTCTCCAGCACCTCGGCCGCCTCGGCGCTCTTGTGCACCAGCGCCGCGTAGGTCACGATCGTCAGGTCCGTACCCTCGCGGTGCGTCCGGGCCTTGCCGATGGGAACCACGTAGTCCTCCTCCGGCAGCACCTCGCGCAGCTGCGGGCGGCGGTACAGCCACTTGTGCTCGAAGAAGAGCACCGGGTCGTCGTCGCGGATGGCCGCCTTGATCAGCCCCTTGGCGTCGTACGCGGTGGCCGGATAGACGATCTTGAGGCCGGGCGTGTGGAAGAACGCCGCCTCGGGGTTCTGCGAGTGGAAGGGCCCGCCGCGCACGTAGCCGCCGCTGGGGCCGCGGATCACCATCGGCACCGCGCCGCTGCCGCGGTAACGGCTGGTAGCCACGTAGTTGGTGATCATGTCGTAGGCGCAGGCGATGAAGTCGATGAACTGCATCTCCACCACCGGACGCATCCCCATGTGCGCCGCCCCCGCCGCCGCGCCGGTGAAGCCGATCTCGCTGATCGGCGTGTCCACCACGCGCAAGCTGCCGAAGGCGTCCAGCATCCCCTCGGTGACCTTGAAGGCGCCGCCGTACGCGCCGATGTCCTCGCCCATCAGGAACACGCTGGGGTCGCGCTCCATCTCCTCCCACAGCCCCTCGCGGATGGCCTCCAGCAGGGTGACGGGCTTGCGCTGCGTGGTGAGGCTCACGTGCTCGGGCTTGCTTCGGGTCGCGGTCGCCATCAGGCCTTCGTGGGGTCGGGTGGGGATAGGCGGTACCAGGGCGCGGCCACGGGGCCGCCGGAGACCACGTCGGTGCGCGCCTCCTCCGCGTCGGGCAGCGGCGAGGGCTCCACCCCGGCGATCATCTCGTCCAGCTCGCGGTCGATGCGGGCGTCGATGGTCGCCAGCTCCTTCGCCTGCGCCCAGCCGTTCTCGGTCAACGTCGCGACGTAGCGGTCGATCGGGTCGTTCGAGGTGGCCCAGCGATCGATCTCGGCCGGGTCCATGTAGCCGTGCGCGTCGTGCTGCGCGTGGCCCTTGCGGCGGTAGGTGTCCACCTGGATGAGGGTGACGCCGCCGCCCTGCCGCGCCCGGTCGACCGCGGCCTTCGCGGCGCCGTACACGGCCAGCATGTCGTTGCCGTCCACGCGGTCGGCCGCGACGCCGTACCCCGCCGCCTTGTCGGTGAAGCTCTTCGCGGCCGTCTGCATCCGCGTGGGCGTGGAGTAGGCCCAGCCGTTGTTCTCGACGATGACGACGAGCGGGCACTTCTGCACCGCGGCGAGGTTGATCCCCTCGTGGAAGGCGCCGGTGCTGGTGGCCCCGTCGCCGATGTACACCATTCCCACGCGGTCCTCGCCGCGCTGCTTGAACGTCAGCGTGACCCCCGCCATCACCGGCACCAGGTCGCCCAGCGGGCTGATCTGCCCGATGAAGCCGCGCTGGTAGTCGGTGAAGTGGATGTTCAGCTCCTTGCCGCGCGCGGGGCTGTCGCCCTTGGCCATGTACTGCCGCACCACCTCGTCGGGGCGCGCGCCAACGGTGAGCATGGAGCCCAGGTTGCGGATCAGCGGCGAGAGCACGTCGCCCGTCCCGTCGTCTCGCCGGCGCAGCGCGTAGGCGCTGGCCACCGACTCGCCCTCCTGCCCCAGGGAGCGGAAAAGGCCGCCGATCACCTTGGACTGCTTGAAGAGAAGCTCCAGCTTCTCCTCGAGCGCGCGGGTGAGCCGCACCAGCCTGTACATGTCCAGAAGCTGCTCGCGGTCCAGCCCGTGGGGGATGGCCGCGGCGCGCTTCGTGGGTGTCCGGTTCGCCATTCGTCCGCCGAATTCGCGTGGCCCGCGCGGGCGTCCTGCCCGGGCGGGTGGAAGCGTGACAACTTGGGTTTCCGCGCCGGACGCGTCAAGCAGGGATAGGGGACAGGGAACAGGGTACAGGGGCGGCAAGAACCAGAACAACGGCGGGGACAGAGACGGCAGCGCACATCCGCCGGTCGTCCCTGTCCCCATATCCCCTGTAACCTGTCCCCTGTTCTTCCTCAGCTCTTGGCGCCCGGGCGCTCCTGGCGCTGCGGCTCGGCCGCCGACGCGTTGCGGATTCCCGCGGGGACCAGGATGCGGCCCGCCGGGTCGAAGCCCTGCACCTTGCCGGCGCGCATCCGCTCGCCCCAGGTGGGGATCGGGTCGAACGGGTGGTGGTGCACGCGGTCCAGGTAGAAGTTCACGATCTTCGATCCCAGCGGCGCCGCGGCGTCGCCGTGAAGGCCGTGCTCCACGATCACCGCCACCACGATCTCCGGCGTCCCGTTCGGCACCCCGGCGAAGCCCACGAACCACCCGTGGTCGGGGCCCTGCGGGTTCTGCGCGGTCCCCGTCTTCCCGTACAGCTTGTAGCGGGCGAGCGACGACTGCACCGCCGTCCCGTCCTCCTCCGTCACCAACTGCAGCCCCGCCCAGATGTTGGTGAGCTGCTGCGGGTTCAGCCCCGTGGCGATGTTGGGGGTGCGGTTCTTCAGCGAGTCCAGGTCCACCAGGTGCGGCGGAACCCCCGAGCCATTGCCGGCGATGGCCGCGTAGAAGCTGGCCATGTTCAGCACCGTCTGCGAGTTGGGCCCCTGCCCGATGGCCAGCGACATCACGTCCGACGGCTGCGCCGGGACGCCGAAGTGCGGCTTGTACCACGCCTGGCTGGCCGGGAACACCGGGCTGATCTCGCCCGGGAGGTCCACCCCCGTGCGGTGCCCGAAGCCGATGCGGGTGGCCAGCTTGGCCAGGTTGTCCAGCCCGATGCGGATCCCCAGCTGGTAGAAGTACACGTTGCACGACTTCTCGATGGCGTGCGCCAGGTCCAGCGAGCCGTGCCCCGCGTGCCACCAGCACTTGGCGTAGCGCCCCGCGTACGCCATCCCCCCCGTGCAGGGGATGGGCATGTGCGAGTCCTTGGTCACCAGCCCCAGCCGCACCCCCATCACCGCCGTGGCCACCTTGAAGGTCGAGGCGGGGGGATACTGCGCCGTGATGGTGCGGTTCAGCAGCGGCTTGTTGGGGTCGGTGTTCAGCGCCCGCCACAGGTCCGGCGGAATGCGCCCCACGAAGGCGTTGGGGTCGAAGGTGGGATGGCTGTACATCGCCAGGATCTCGCCGGTCGACGGCGCCATCGCCACCACGGCCCCCTTCATGGTGTCGGGGAAGATGCTGTGGATGTACTCCTGCAGCCGCACGTCGATGGTCAGCCGCAGCGGCTTCCCCGGCTGCGGGTCGAGCGCGGGAACGGAGGCGCGCGGGTTCACCACGCGCCCCTTGGCGTCCACCTCCACGTACCGCGCGCCGTCGCGGCCGCGCAGGATGTCCTCGTACGCCTTCTCGATGCCGAACTGGCCGACCAGCTGCCCCTGCTTGTAGCCGTTGTTCTTGAAGCGCGGCTGGTTCAGCTGCTCGCGGGTGATCTCGGTCACGTATCCGGCGATGTGGCCGATGGCCGCGCCCGCCGGGTAGTAGCGCATCGGGCGCTCCACCACCATCAGGTTGGGGAACGCGGCGCGGCGCTCCTCGATGGCCGCGGCCTGCGAGTAGGTGGCCCGGTCGGTCACCTCCAGCAGGTCGTGCGGGCGGCGGTTGCGCGCGGCCATCAGCCGGTCCACGTCGCTCTGGGCCAGCCCGATGAACGGCCCCAGGTCCCGCAGCGTCTGCAGCACGGTCATGCTGTCGCCGGGGAGGAGCTGCATGGTGTACGAGGTGATGCTGGTGGCCACCACCTCGCCGTTGCGGTCCAGGATGGTCCCGCGCGGGGCGGGGATCACCACCGGGCGCAGGCGGTTCTCGCGCGCCTTGGCCTCGTAGGTGTGGCCGGCCACCACCTGCGTGGCGAAGAACGCGGTCAGCAGCACCGACATCACGAAGGTGATGGCGAACGTGAGCACGTGCATCCGGCGCTGCCGCCGGTCGGTCTGGAAGAGCTTCATTCTCGTAGCGGCGAAGTCGCCGGATGCTCGGGTAACGCGGACGTGGGACGGACCACGGAGGTGCAAGTCTCGCGCCCTTCACGGAGTGCGGAAGTGCGTGAGTGCGGAAGTGCGCTGGGCTCCGCGAGACTCACTACGTTCGCCGCAACTCGACATCAGCGCTGGAGATCCAGCGCCTCCCGAAGCTCCCGTCCGCGCGCGGCGACCCGCCAGCGCAGCGCCTCGACCGCCGATGCGGCGGCGGCGAGGCCGCCGGGGGGCGGGGGGACGGGTCCGTCGCCGTCGCGGCCGCCGGGGCCGAACGAGGCGGCGGCCCAGCGCAGCACCGGCGCCATCTCCCGCGGCGGCGCGTGGCGCGCGGCGAAGGCGGCGACGGCCTCGGAGCGGCGGGGGCGCGTGATGCCGTCCAGAAGCAGCATCGCCGTGCACATCCGCACCAGGTCGTCGCGGATGCGGCGGGCGGCCACCTGCGGCTCTCCGGCGTCCCACGCCTCCTCCACCTCGGCGCTTCCCTCCTCCACCCGGTCCAGCAGCGCGGCGGCGCAGAAGAGCGCGTCGTCGGGCGTGTAGTCGATCGCGACGGGCGGCGCGTCCGGCGGCCAGAGGGGGACGCCGTCGTCCAGCGAATCCACCAGCATCGGCGTGCGGTTGCCGCGCTCCAGGTCGATCCTCGACACCGACCAGACGGTGACGGGCACGCCCGTGTCCTCCGCCACCTCGTCGGCGATCCACTCCGCGATCCCCGCCTGCGGCTCGCGGTCCGGCGGCAGCGCGTGGAAGACGAGCAGGACGTCAAGATCCGAATCCGGGCGTCCTTCCCCCCGCGCCCGCGACCCGAACAGGAACGCGCGCCAGAGCTCCGCCGGCACCCCGATCCGGATGCGGCGCACCAGTTCCATCGCCGAAGCATGCTCGCGCGGCGCAAGGAGATGCATCAACCGTCGATCGATCCCGCCCGGCCCGCTTTCCGTCATCCCCCGATCCGTCTCTGGCTGTTCAGACTCGATCCTTCGTTCTGACCTGAAGACACAGAGCGGGCAAACGTCGTTCCGGCGCTGTCTGGGCGAGGGATGCTTCCGCACATCTCCGCAGCTCCGGCGCCGGCCGACACGCCCTCAAGTGCGTCATCGGGTGTTCCGGTGCTGCGCGAGCCATCGGTGCGTGTCCGCGTCGAAGGTGAGATGCGGATGATGGAGGACTTATCGCCCGGCGAGGTCGGAGATGCCGGCGGACGGGCACGAACGCCTGTCCATGCACGACCATCATCCGATGACGCAGTTAACGATCTTCCGGCCGCGGTTCCGCCGTGGGTTCGCCGCGACGTGGGAAGGAGGGCAGCGGGCGGCACGAACGCCCGTTCGCGCCCAACCATCTTCCGATGACGCAGTTGACGATGTCTCGGCCGCACGTTCGCCATCGGTTTGCCGAACGCAGACGCGGGGCGGACCCGAAGGCCCGCCCCGCGGCGGAATCACCATCTCCCGAAGCCGTTACCGTCCGGCGACGCTCTGCCCGGCAGGACGCAGCCCGGCGAACACCTCGCTCAGCTTCACCGTGTACGTGGTGCGGCTGGACGACGCGCGCTGCAGCACCTGGCGCACCGACGCGCGGTCGATGCTCGATGCGTCGTAGCCGGCGGCGATCAGCGCCTGGAACACGCCCTCGGCGTGGATGCGGCCGCGGTCGTACACGTCGCGGTAGATGCGCAACTCGCCGTCGCGCACCACGATCGGGTCGTAGCGGATGGTCACCGGCACGGGCACGGCCATGCGCGAACCGGTGGTCTGGCTCGGGCGCGCCAGCAGCCGGGTGATCTGCTGCTGGCTCAGCGACCCGCCGTTGTGCTCGTGGAGGATGCGCGCCAGCTCGATGACGTCGGGGTTCATCATGCGGATGCACCCGTGCGACGCCGGCGTGCCGATCTGCCGCACGTGCGGCGAGCCGTGGATGTAGTACAGCGGCGCGAAAAACAGCTTCACGCGGCCCATCGGGTTGTTGGGCCCTGGCGGTGTGACGTGGTCGTCACGGGCCCACGCGCGCCCCGGTGGCGGCCGCCACCACGGGTTCCACTCCGCGTGGTCTATGGTGAACTGCCCGTCGGGCGTGTCGTGCCCGGTCATCCCCACCGAGATGCGGTACACCTTCACCAGGCTGTCGCCGTCGTACAGCCACAGCCGGTTTTCGGGGATGTTGATGTCGATGCGCAGCGGCGACGCCGGCGCCATGGCCGTGTCCTGCGCGAGCGTCTGGGCCCGCGCGCCCGGCGCGAGCGCCGCCGCGAGCGAGAGCGCGGCGGCGAGAGTGCGGATCTTCAACGGATTGAATGGCAGAGGGGGATTCGTGCCGGACCGTTCGGCCGCGGGACCGCGGCGCCCCGGAAAGCTAACGCGCGAAAGCGCTTGCGCCAACCATGACGGGGCTCGTCAGCGCTTCCGGGCCAGCATGGTGCCGCGGCAGTTCGCGGCGCCGCAGTGGCAGGCGTGGCTCCGCTTAACCGCCGGCGTGTGCCGCCCGGCCACGATCAGGTGATAGTCGAAGCTGAGCTCCTCCCCCGGCTGGATGTCGCGGATCGCGTCGATGTAGATGCGGCGGTCCTCGATCACCGACGCGCAGTTGGGGTCGCACGAATGGTTGATGAAGCGCGACAGGTTGCCCCCGACGCCGCCGTCCACGACCAGATCGTCGTCCACGGTGAAGAGCAGCGTGTACGAGGGGGCCTCCGCGTCCCACGGATACCGCTCGTCGCTCTCGGCCTGCGTGATCCGCTCGCCCGTGTACTCGATCAGCCGCGTGCCCGCGGGAATGAACTCCCGCGCGAAGACGCCCTTGCCGTGCACGCCCGACCTCCGCACCGCCAGGCGCTGCCGCACCCCGAAGCTTTTTCTCGCCATCCCGCATTCTACCCACCCCGGCCCCCGCGAGAAAGGCGGAGGCGAACGCGCCTCGCATCCGCCCCCCGATCCCCGGGCCGCCGCCGCCCTCCCTCCCCCAGGTCTCCGCTCTGCAATCGGGAGCCGCCTCGCAGTCCCGCAGGGACTTGGTGCCGTTGTTGCCCCCGAATTCCATTCGGGGTCCTGCGAGGGCCCGCCGTGATGGTGAGCGATCGGACGCGAAAAGCCCCGCCGCGACAAGTGTCGCGGCGGGGCTTCGTGGAAGTGGTCGATCAGGGACTCGAACCCCGGACCTCTCGCATGTGAGGCGAGCGCTCTAACCAGCTGAGCTAATCGACCGTTATCGCGGGCCGGCTTGCACCGCGCCCGCGCCAGGGGGTGGGCTGCTGCCTGCGGGGCCCTGACCCTTTTTCCCCCAGTTCTCTCAAGTACCCCGTAGGGGAATCGAACCCCTGTTTACGCCGTGAGAGGGCGTTGTCCTAGGCCACTAGACGAACGGGGCGTGGCACTCCAACAACCGGTAAATTTACCGGCATTTGCTCGATCCGTCAACCCGTGGCCGCCCTTTTCCGGCGCTTCGGGCACTCCCGGCGAGAGGCGCCGCCCGGATTCGAACCGGGGGTGGAGGATTTGCAGTCCTCTGCCTTACCACTTGGCTACGGCGCCGGGATGCTGCGCAGGGCAGCGGGCGCTACAGAGCGGGCAACCGGGCTCGAACCGGCGACCTCAACCTTGGCAAGGTTGCGCTCTACCAACTGAGCTATGCCCGCGTTTCAGAGCCCCAAATGTATCCGCGCTCCCAACCACGGTCAACCCCCGGCGCCCCGCAGATCGCAGGATTAGCGAGCCGTGAGCCGCGCTCCGCCGCGTTGACACGGCCCCGGCGCCGCGCTAGCGTCCCGCTCTCACGCGCCCGCGCAGGCGGGCCCGCACCTCCGCGCTTTCCGCATTCGTTGATGACGCGATTCCGCACTGCCGCCGGTGCGTTCCTGCTCCTGGCCGCCGCCCTTCCCGCGCCCGTCCGCGCCCAGGTGATCGAGGACGCGCGCGTGCTCCCGCGCGGATGGGTGGAGCTGCGCGGCGGGGGCATCTACACGCAGTTCAACTCGCGCTTCGGCGGCGGGGGCGAGGAGCCGCTGGGCGCGCTCTTCTCCACCCAGCTGCAGCCGCTGGCCGAGCGCCTGCTGGACCCCATCCTCCCCCCGCTGCAGACCGGGCTCACGAGCTTCTTCACCGGCACGGCGGCGCAGGTGACCAACCCCGTGACCCCCGCGGCCATTACCGGCGGCGCGGTGCAGGCGCGGCTGGCGGGCGACTTCCGGCGGGCGCCGTTCACGCTCTCGTACGGCCTCACCCGGCGCATCATGGTGGGGGTGACGGTGCCCTTCGAGCGCAACGGCACGGCGGTCACCTCGCTCCTGCTGCGCGGCGGCGACGTGGGCCCCAACACCGAGGCCACGACCAACGCCGCCATCCTGGCGAAGATCGACCCCGCGTACGCCGCGCTGGGCGGCGGCGCGCTCCTCCCGGTGACGGGGACGCCGGCGGCGGTGGAGCTGCAGCGGCGCGCCCTGGCGCTGGCCGGCGACACGCTGAAGCTCCCCACTCGTCCGATCAACCTGAACGACCTGCTGGCCAGCCCGCCGCTGGCCGCGCTGCTGAACGAGGAGGAGACGGCGGCGCTCACGCAGGCATCGGCCGCCACCGGGTTCCAGCTGGGCGACGTGGAGGTGGGCGCGCGCATCCAGCTGGTGAACGGGATCCGCGGCTACCCCTTCGCCGACTCCGCCGACCGCAGGGGGATCCGCTCCACGCTGGCGGTGAGCGTGCGCCTGCCCACGGCACCGCGCGCCGACACGCTGTTCCTGCTGGTGATCCCGCGGAACGCCGGGCACTTCGGGTTCTCGGCGGACCTGTACAACGACTTCTTCCTGGCGCGGAAGTACTGGGTGACGGCGTCGGCCGGGTACACGCAGACGTTCGCGGCCAGCGTGCTGCGGCGCCCGTTCACGGTGGACCGGCCGTTCCCCAGCGACACGGCGGTGTTCCGCAGCGTGAGCAGCCACCCCGGCTCGCGCATCCGCGCGGCGGTGATGCCGCGCTACCGGCTGACGCGCGAGTGGAGCGTGGCCGCCGCCTACCAGTTCGAGCACGGCGGCGCGACGACCTACACCGCGTCCGACGAGCTGGGCGATGTGGTGCTGGGGCCGGTGGAGCAGACGGCGGCGTGGACGTCGCACTCGTTCGGGGTGGGCGCCAGCTACAGCACCATCGAGGCGAACCTGCAGGGGCGCACGCCGTTCCCGGTGGAGTTCTCGATCCTCTACCGCAACTCGTTCGCGGGAAGCGGGTTCGCGGCGCATTCGGGGACGATCGAGGCGGGCGGGCGCATCCTGTACCAGCTGGTCGGGCGCCCGCGCCGGCCGCGGGCGGACTCGGCGGCCACGGACAGCGCCCGCGCGCTCCCCGCGCCGCCCACGGCCCCGCCGGCGGTCACGCCGCCCGGCGAGCGCCCCGCCGTCACCGCGCCCGGCGAGCCGCAGCCCACTGTGCGTCCGCCCGCCGCGCCGCCCGCGCCGCCGACCTCCGCGCCGCCGGCGGAGCCGACCACGCGGCCGGCGCACCCCCAGCCGCAGCCGCGCCCGGTCCCGCCGCCGCCACCCGCGCCGCCGCCGACCAGCGTGCCGCCGCCGGAGTGACGCGGAACCAGAGGGCGGCCAACACGGAGAAAGCTCTCGCGCGGAGGAAGACTATTCGCGAGAATGCGAGTATTTTCGCGAAAATGCGAGTGAACTCGCGGCTACAACGGCACGCAGTCCGCCTTCGCGGACTTCCGGTGCGAGGGAGATTGCGGTGTGTTTACCTCTCCCAGGTTGTTTTGGGAGAGGTCGAAAAAACGAGCAGGGGCGAGACGGCAGTTTTGTCTCGCCCCTGCTCGTTTTTTCGGGTGAGGGCCCCGCGATGCCGAGCCCCAAATCAGCGGCGAATCGTCACGATTGCGTGAGGGATGCGCGCCCGGAGGGCCGGGACACCGCCGCGCGCGCACGGATGCGGCGGATTCGCATCGAGTCGAGGCGCGGCGGGGGCCCGGCGCGGTTGGGCACAGTCGTATCGTGCCCTACCGCGCGCGCAGCCCGTTTGGGCGCCTCAGCGCCCAACACGCCCAGGAAAAGCAGTGCGGAAGTGCGTGAGTGCGAAAGTGCGTCGGATTCTCGTGGGACCCACGCACTCCCGCACTTCCGCACTCACGCACTTCGGTACTTACTCGCCGAGGAAGCCCTCGCACGGGAACCGGCGCTCGCGGGCGTAGACGCCCTGCTCGCGGAGCTTGCGGCACTGCTCCAGGTCGGCGCGCGCCTTCTGCTCCTGCGCGTGGCGGGCCTGCGCTCCCGGGCTGGTGCCCTCCTGGAACGCGGTTACGACGGGTGCCTGGTCGGTGGCGGGCGCGTTCGGCCCGCAGGCAAGGACGAGGGGAAGGGCGAGGACGGCGGCGGCGAGGATGCCGGTGAAGCGCATGCGAACCCCCACGTGAGGGACCTGCCGGAGGCTGGAGGGGCCTCCGCTGCCGCCTACCGTAAACGTTCGTCCGCCCGTCCGCAAGTGTTTGCGGATGCTCGTCGGAACGACCACCCGCGTGCGACGAAACGCGGCCGCCCTCCTCCGGCGGAAGAGGGCGGCCATGCCGGTTCCCGACACGGATCGCGATGTCAGCTGACGGCGACGCCGCGCTCCAGCAGCTCGCGCGCGTGCTCCAGCGACACGGCGCTCTCCGGGTCGCCGCCCAGCATCCGGGCGATCTCGCGGACGCGGCCGTGGTCCTCCAGCATGGCCACCTCGGTGGCGGTGCGGCCGTCGCGCTCATGCTTGCTGACCAGCAGGTGCGTGGTGGCGCGCGACGCGATCTGCGGGAGGTGGGTGATGGCGAAGACCTGATGGCCGGCCGCCACCTCGCGCATCTTGTCGCCCACCTGCAGCGCCACGCGCCCGCCGATCCCCGCGTCCACCTCGTCGAACACCAGCGTGGGGATGGCGTCGAGCCGCGCCAGGATGGTCTTCAGCGCCAGCATGATGCGCGACATCTCGCCGCCCGAGGCCACGAACGAGAGCGCGCGCGGCTCGAAGCCGCGGTTCAGCGAGACGCGGAACTCGATCTCCTCCGCGCCGAAGGCCGACGGCTCGGCCAGCGGGAGGCGCGCGACCTCGAAGCGCCCGCCCGTCATCCCCAGATCGGGGAGGACGGCGCTCACCTCCTCCGCCAGCCGCGCGGCGGCTTCCGTGCGCCGCTCCGTCAGCTCGGCGGCCAGGCGCGCCAGCTCGTCGGCGGCGTGGCCCATCCGCTTCTGCAGCGCGCCCAGCTCGAAGTCGGCGCCGTCGGCCAGGTCCAGCTCCTGCCGCGCCGCCGCGCCGATCTGCAGCACCTCGTCGACCGTGCCGCCGTACTTGGTGCGCAGGCGGAAGATCACGTCCTGCCGGCGGCGGATCTCGTCCAGCCGCCGCGGGTCGTGCTCCACCGTCTGCGCGTAGCGCTCCATCCGCTCGCCCAGCTCCTGGAGGGTGTAGTACGCGGTGTCGTACAGCTCGCGCACCCCCTCCTGCGCCGGGTCGATGCGGATCAGGTGGTCGACCGCGCGGCTCAGGTGCCCCAGCTCGCCCAGGATGGAGCGGTCGGAGCCGGTGACGGCGTCGTAGAGCTGCGCGGAGAGCGAGGTGAGCTCCTCGGAGTGCGACAGGCGGCGCGCCTCGTCTTCCAGCGCGTCTTCCTCGCCCGGCTTCAGCGCCGCCTTCTCGATCTCGTCGGCCTGGAAGCGCAGGAAGTCGGCGCGCTGCAGCGCCTCGCGGCGGCGGCGCTCCAGGTCGGCCACCTCGCGCCGCAGGTCCGCCAGCGCGCCGTGCGCCGCGCGGACGCGGGCGACCAGGTCGCCGGTGCCTGCGTACGCGTCGAGAATGGCGCGCTGCTCGTCGCGGCGCAGCAGCGTCTGGTGCTCGTGCTGGCCGTGCAGGTCCACCAGCATCCGCCCGATCTCGCCCAGCAGCGACGCCGTCGCCGGCGAGCCGTTCACCCACGCGCGGCTGCGCCCCTCGGCGGCCACCTCGCGCTTCAGCACGATCACGCCGTCGTCGGCGTCGATCCCGCGCTCGTCCAGGAGCCGCGCCAGGTCCTCGCGCCCGTCCACCTCGAACACGCCCTCGATGGACGCGCGGTCCTCGCCGCTGCGCACGACCTCGCTGGACGCCCGCTCGCCCAGCAGCAGCGAAAGGGCGCCCACGATGATCGACTTCCCCGCCCCGGTCTCGCCCGTGAGCACGTTCAGGCCCGGGCCGAGGCGGACGGAGAGCCGATCGATCAGCGCGAAGTTGCGGATGCGCAGCTCGGACAGCATGGGCGAAAGTATACCGAAGATTACGGAGATTTGGAAGGATTCGGAAACGATAGGGGGTGAGGACGACCGCGCGAAAGTGGCGAAGGTGGCGGTGTTGTGGCGATCGGGAGATTTTGGCGAGGAACCCCGGCATCTCGCCCTCTCCGGCCGGCTTAGGCCGTCCATACCTAGACGCCATCAGCGCGGCGGGGCTGCACCCTGCCCACGTCGCCGGTTCGTCAGCGCGTCACGCGGACAACCTGGCCGGATGATAGAATTCGTTGCTTCATCTCCATCCAGCGCCGACCATCGATGTCGCGGAACGGCGTGGGGTGCGAGTAGAAGATGAAGACCACGTTCGTGTCGATGAGCGTGGCGAGGTAGCACATCGCGATGCGGCGCTCGCCCTGCCGGCCTTCGACGAACAGGGTGGGGATGCCGCTCACGTCATACCGCTCCACGGAGACGTCCTCGGCGCCCGCTCTCGCGAAATCCGCCGCCATCGTGGTCTCGTCGCCATCGCCCGCGCCGCCGCCGAAGAACAGATCGCGGGCGCGGTCGTACCCCACGTTCATGCTCAGCGTCACCGAGAAGAAGCCATCGCGCGGCGCGAGCGAGTCGTCCGCCTCCACCGCCACACGATCCTCGTCGCTCATCCACCACGTCCGTGCCGCGCCACTCTCGACCGCGACGAAGCCGGCGGGCACGCGGAAGCGCAGCGGCAGGTCCACCGCCATGCCGCCGCTCGTGAGCTCGCGGAATGAGAGATCGCGAAAGTCCGTCGCGCCGGTCGTCATCGCAAAGTTGAAGTTGGTTTGGATCTGGAGGCCCGCCCCGCCGTCACAGCAGCATCACCGTCGCCAGGTACAGCGTAAGGAAGAAGCCGCCCATGTCGGTGAACGTCGTCACCACCACGGACGAGCTGATCGCCGGGTCGACGCCCATCCGCTCCAGCACGAGGGGGACGAGGCCGCCGGCAACACCCGCGATCACCAGGTTTCCCCACATCGCCGCCATCACTACCACGCCCAGCATGGGGCCGGCGTGCATCCAGTACGTGGCGAACAGCGCGGCGATGGTGCCGGCGACGATCCCGTTGCCCAGCCCGTTCGCCAGGCCCACCAGCAGCTCCTTGCTCACGATCCCCCGCCGCCCGCCCGCGGCGGCGCCCTGCAGCGCCAGGCGCCGCACGGTGACCGCGAGCGCCTGCGAGGCCCCGTTGCCGCCCATCCCGGCCACGATCGTGGTCCACGCGGCGATCAGCGGCAGCTTCTCCAGCGTGTTGCGGAACGGCGTGTAGACGGCCGCGGCCAGGAACGCCGTCCCCAGGTTCAGCAGCAGCCAGGGAAAGCGCGTGCGCACCGCGCCCCACCAGCCGCCGCGCAGCTCCTCATCTTCCGACGTGCCGCCGAGCGCCAGGATGTCGCGCGTGGCCTCGGCCTCCACCACGTCGATCACGTCGTCGAACGTAACGCCGCCCAGCAGCCGCCCCCGCTCGTCCACCACCGGCACGACGGAGAGGTTGTAGCGCGAGAGGATACGCGCCACCTCGCCCTGATCGATGTCGGGGAGGACCGTGGCCACGGGCGGGAGCACCAGCTCGTCGACGGGCGCGTCGGGCGGCGCGGTAACCAGCGTCTGGAGCGGAAGATAGCCTTCGAGCAGCCCGGTGCGGTCCACCACGAAGACCACGTAGATCTCCGACACCTCCTGCGCCTGCCGCCGCACCTCGTCGATGGTCTGCGCCGCGGTCAGCGAGTTGGGCACCGCCACCAGCTCGGTGGTCATGATGCCGCCCGCCGACTCCTCGTCGTACCCCATCAGCTCCCGGATCTCGCCGGCCTCGGCGCGGGGGAGCGCGGCCAGCGCGCGGACCTGGTCGTCCGGGTCCATGTCGCCGATGATGTCGGCCGCGTCGTCGTCGGCCAGCTCGGCGATGATGTCGGCCATCTGCTCGCTGCCGAGCGCGGCCAGCGAGTCCTCGGGGTGCTCGTCGGGCTCCATCTCGGCCAGCGCCTCGGCCGCCAGCGCCGGCCGGTCGGCCAGCGACACGAGCACGCGCATCCGCTCGTCGTCGTCCAGCCCCTCCAGCAGGTCCGCCAGGTCGCTGGGGTGCAGCGCCGTCAGCAGCTCGTGCGCGCGGGCCTCGTCGCCGCGCTCAAGGAGCGCGCGGATCGGCTCCAGCGCCGCGCGCTCGTCCTGTGCGTCCGCCATCGGGGTCTACGGGAACGGGAGATGGATGGAGATGGAGATCGGCCGGGCCTTTACGGCTGAAGGCGAGACAACCCTACGTCTCGCCTTCGATGGATGCAATCGGATCGCGGGGATGAAGATGCGCCCGCCTACTCCCTCGCCCCGTCGAGGAACGCGCGCAGCAGCTCCTCCTGGCGCGCGAACATCTCGCTCTCCGTGCGCCCCGCATCGATCGGATGGTCGTAGCCGAGGACGTGGAGCGTGCCGTGGATGGCCAGCCGCAGCACCTCCTCCGCCGGAGTGGCGCCGAACTCGGCCGCCTGCCGCACCGCCTGGTCCACGCCGACGTAGACATCGCCCAGCGGCGGATCGCCATCCTCGTGCAGCGCGAAGGAGATGACGTCCGTGGGCCCCTCGTGCTGCAGGTAGTCCTGGTTCAGCGTCGCGATCTCCTCGTCCCCCACCAGCGCGACCGAGATCTCCGCCGCCGCGAGGCCTTCTGCGGCCAGCACGTGACGCACGGCGGCCCCCACGCGCTCCGGCTGCACCGGCGGCGTCACCCCTTCCCCGACGCTGACCTCCACCTCGATCTCGTTCATCGCGTATCCGTACAGCAGTCGCGGAAGTTTCCCGCCCGGGAGTTCCGGGTCACTCCCGGGGGTGATTTCCAGCCGATCCGTCGCGACGATCACACCGCGCGACCACTTTTTCGCGCGAACCCGGGTTCCGAGGAGACCGCAAGATCGCCAACTGCGTCATCAGGAGAGTGGTCGTCCTGGCACGGCGCTGGTGCTCTCCGACGTGATCGCTGCCCCGGGAGTGGAGTCGCCCCCTCCCGGCGATCCGATTCGACATGTCGGAAATTTCCGACGTGTCGATCTCGCAACGGCATCCCTAGCTCACGCTCGCGGTCGCGATGCGCTCGAATCTCCAATGTCGCCGCGGCGGCCACGGCCACGGACGATGGTTCGGCATGCACCGCGCTCATCCGATGACGCAGTTGAGAACGGTCCGGCATGCACCGATGCGGGAAGCACCCGGGCAGACCCGACGTGGCTCCGCTCACCGCGCGGATGCGGCGGGCTCGCTCGCGGCGGACGGAGCCGGCGGCGCGGGCGGAGCGGAATCGCCGCCGCCGTTCTTCTCCGCGGGGTAGTCCACGCGGTGGTGGTACATGCTGCCGAGCGCGCGGGCGAGCACCTCCTTCGCCGTCGCGATCTCCTTCAGCGTCAGCGGGCTCTGGTCCAGCTGCCCGGCCGCGATCTTGGCGTTCACGATCCGCTCCACCAGCTCGCGGATCCGCTCGGGCGACGGGTCCTGCATCGCCCGCGCGGCGCTCTCCACCGAGTCGGCGATCATCACCACCGCCGTCTCGCGCGTCTGCGGCTTGGGGCCCCCGTACGCGAAGTCGCGCGCCTCCACACGGCAGTTGGGGTCGCTCTCCTTCGCCTGCTGGAGGAAGAAGGAGATCGGCTGCGTCCCGTGGTGCTGCGCGATGAACGCCTTCACCGCGTCCGGCAGCTTGTGCTGCTCGGCCAGCTTCATCCCCTCCACCACGTGGCTGCGCACGATGGCCGCGCTCATCGCCGGCTTCAGCTTGTCGTGCGGGTTGCGGCCGCGCGGCTGGTTCTCGATGAAGTACTGCGGCTTCACCACCTTGCCGATGTCGTGGTAGTACACGCCCACGCGGGCCAGCAGCGCGTTGGCGCCGATCGCCGTGCACACCGCCTCGGCCAGGTTCGCGACGGAGATGGTGTGCGCGTACGTCCCCGGCGCCTCCATCTGCAGCCGCTGCAGCAGCGGGTGCTTGGGGTCGGCCAGCTCCTGCAGCGTCTGGTTGGTGGTCACCCGCGTGAACCACTCGGCCACGGGAAGGAAGCCCACGGCCAGCAGCGACGAGCCGGTCGCGTTCACCGCGCCCCAGAGCGCCGACCAGCCGATCTCGTGCAGCGTCCACCCCCGCAGCAGGCCGACGGAGAGCGCGGCCGCCGCGAACGCCGTGGCGATCATCCCCACCACGATCCAGGTCTGCACCCGGCGCTGGGCCACGCGCACCCCGAACGCCGCCGCCGCGCCGCCGATCGCCGCCGTGAAGGGCACCGCCACCCCCAGGAACGGCGCCTGCCCGCCCAGCAGCAGCGCCAGCACCAGGGCCACGGGAAGCGCCAGCCGCCCGCCCCACAGCACCGCGATCAGCATCGCCGCGAAGGGGACGGGGATGAGCTCCGGCGGCAGGTCCAGCCGCGCGATCGTCGCCGCCAGCGCGGCCACGACCACCACCAGCAGGGCCACGAAGGCGACGGAGCGCAGGTCGCGGTACAGGTGCAGGCGCGAGTAGCGCAGCAGCAGCGCCACGATGGAGAGCAGCAGCAGGTTGTAGAGGATGGATCCCGCCGCGCGCGCCGGCGTGGGCCGCGCCCGCTCGCCGCCGCCGCTCGCCGAGAGCGCGGCCTGGTAGGCGCGCAGCCGCTCCTCCTCGCGCTCGCCCACCTGCTCGCGCGCGCCCACGATCTTCTCCCCCGCCAGCACGCGCGACTTCACCCGGTCCACCGCCGAGCGCGCCCGCGCCCGCGCCGCCTCGGTGGCCCCCTGGTTCACCGCCAGCGACGGCTGGAACCAGCGCACCAGCAGCAGCCGCTGCAATTCCGCCGCGTCCGCCCCCGCGTCGGCGGGGAGATAGGTCTGCGCGGCGCGGAAGAACTCGTCCGCCGTCACCAGCGAGTCGGCCGGCAGCAGCCGCTCGCCGCCGGCGATCCCGCGCACCCGCACCGCGCTGATCCCGCTCCGCCCCGGCGACCCCGCCGCGATCCCGCGCGGAAGCTGCTCGCGCACCGCCCGCTCCGTCGCCACCTGCAGCGCCGTCCGCCGCGCCGAGTCGGAGAGCACCTCGATCCCCCCCAGCGTGGTGGGCACCCCGCTGCGCGCGAGCACCGCCCGCACCGCCGCGTCGCGCTCGGGAACCGGCAGCGCCGCCGCCTGCGCCGCGGCCGCGAAGAAGCCGCGGATCGCGCCGGCCAGACTGTCCGCCGCCTGCGCCGCGTAGTCGTACACGGGGGGAACGCCGCGCGCCGCCTCGTCCTGCTCGTGGCGCAGCTCTTCCTCGGTCTTGGGGATCTGGAAGGGGATGCGGGCGATGACGTCGGCCGGGGCGACCACGCCGCGCTCGAGGACCACGGGCCCCGGCGAGGCGCCCGAGGGAAAGAGCAGGTAGATGGCGGCCGCCGCGGCCAGGAAGATGGCGGCGCGGGTGGCGTGGTGCAGCAGGCGCGTGCGGCGGCGCCGGGGGTGGTGGGGCTCCCCCGGGTCGCGCGGCACCGCGCGGCGGTCTACGGGCGGCCGTTCGCCGGTGGGCATCAGGCCTCGCCGGCCTCCGGCTCGTGGCCGCTGTGGGCCGCGTACGCCTTGATGATCTCCTTCACCAGCCGGTGCCGGATCACGTCGGTGCCCTTCATGTAGGCGAACGCGATCCCGGGGATCCCCTTCAGCACCTGCTCGATCTCCAGCAGCCCGCTGTCCTCGCGGCGCGGCAGGTCGATCTGCGTCTTGTCGCCCGTGATCACCGCCTTGCTGTTCAGCCCCAGGCGCGTGAGGAACATCTTCATCTGCGCGTTGGTGGCGTTCTGCGCCTCGTCCAGGATCACGAACGCGTCCTGCAGCGTGCGCCCGCGCATGTAGGCCAGCGGGGCGATCTCGATCGCCCGGCTCTCCATCGCTCTCCGCAGCCGGTCGTGGGGGATCATGTCCTCCAGGGCGTCGTACAGCGGGCGGAGATAGGGGTCGATCTTCTCCTGCAGGTCGCCCGGGAGGAAGCCCAGGTTCTCGCCGGCCTCCACCGCGGGACGCGCCAGGATGATGCGCTTCACCCGCTTCTTGAACAGCGCGTCCACCGCCATGGCGACGGCGAGATACGTCTTCCCCGTCCCCGCGGGGCCGATGCCGACCACGATGTCGTTGTCCTCGATGGCCGCGAGGTACTTCGCCTGCCCCTCGCTCTTGGCGCTGATGGTCTTCTTGGGCCCGGGAACGACCACGCGGCCGGCGTCGGCCAGGCGCTCCAGCCCGCCGCCGCCGTCCTGCCGGGCGGTGTCGAACAGGCGGTGGACGTCGTCGGTGCCCACGGGCACGCCGCGGCGCGCCAGCTCGATCATGTGCTGCGCCACGGGCACGGCGCGCTCCACCCCCTCCAGCGGCCCGCTGAGCAGGAGGTGGTCGTCGCGCAGGAAAACGCGGAGGCCGGCCAGGCGGCCGAGCTCCGTCAGGTTCTGGTCGTTCACCCCGCTGAGCGCCAGCGGATCGGCGCCCTCCACGGGAATCCGGTGCTGCACGGCCTGGTCAGGCATCTATCTCAAGTCCTCGTTCTAGCCGATTCACCAATCAACAAAGCAGGGAGACTTACGGCGGTGCGCGCCCGCACCTGCCCTCTCCCCGCGCCTTGGAGCGCTCGCCCTCTCCCGTTCCGGGCGAGGGGGTGCTCCCTCAGCATCCACGCGCCCTGCGGAGCATGGCTCACGAAGATGGCTCCGGCGTGCCGGAATGCCCGCCCAGCTACCTCTCCCGGTACGGGAGAGGTGGACGGCCTGAGCCGGCCGGAGAGGGCGCGATGCCGGACCGGCGCGCCGAAGCCCTCGCCTCCGCCCTTCCCTGTCCCCTGTCCCCTCTACCCTGCCCTCAGGCCAGCACCGTGCCAAAAGCCACGGGGCGAGGCCCGGCCCTGCGCCGGTGCCCCGCCCGCTTCGGTTGCTTCGCCGGAGTCGCAGGAATTGTTACGTCGCAGCGCTGCGAATGTTCACCTCGCGGAGCTGCTCGTCGGCCACCGGCGTGGGCGCGTTCTCGAACAGCGCCCGCGCGCTGGCCGTCTTGGGGAACGCGATCACGTCGCGCAGGCTCTGCCCGCCGGCCAGCAGCATCACCAGCCGGTCGAACCCGAAGGCCACCCCCGCGTGCGGCGGCGCGCCGTAGCGGAAGGCCTCGAGCAGGAAGCCGAACTTGGTCTGCGCCTCCTCGGCCCCGATCCCCAGCGTGCGGAAGATGGCCCCCTGCAGCTCCGGCTCGTGGATGCGCACCGAGCCGCTGGACATCTCCATCCCGTTCCACACCGCGTCGTACGCCAGCGACCGCACCGGCCGCCGGTACAGAGCCCGCGCCGCCTCGGCCGACGGCGTCCCCTCCCGCGCCGCCTCCAGGATCAGCGGGATGTCGTCGGGGTGCGGGCGGGTGAAGGGATGGTGCTCGGACACCAGCCGGTTCGCGTCCGCGTCCCACCCGAAGAGCGGGAACTCCGTCACCCACAGCCACGCCTGCCTGGTCGTGTCGACCAGGTCGAGCTTGCGGGCCAGGTGGCGGCGCAGCTCGTCCAGCGCCGGCTCCAGCCCCGCGCGCACCTCGTGCGTCTCCTCCACCACCGGCGCGCTCCCGCCCGTAGAACCTACGACGGGTCCCACCGCCTCCGGGTCACCGACGCGGAACTCGCCGACGACCGCGACGAACAGGTCGCCGCTCTCCATCCCCACGGCAGAGTAGAACGCGTCGCGCGCGGAGTCGTCCAGCGCCCTGGCGAACTGGCCGCCGAGGCCGTCCTCGCCGCGCTTCACCCACAGCGCGCCGGCCGCCCCCCCGCGCTTCGCCACCTCCTGCAGCTCGTCCAGCTCCTTGCGCGACAGCC
Organism: Longimicrobium sp.; assembly: GCF_035474595.1. Taxonomy (NCBI): domain Bacteria; kingdom Pseudomonadati; phylum Gemmatimonadota; class Longimicrobiia; order Longimicrobiales; family Longimicrobiaceae; genus Longimicrobium; species Longimicrobium sp. The sequence continues at coordinate 31,643 of NZ_DATIND010000009.1, read as the reverse complement.
GCGCGCCGCCGGGCACGCGGATCCCGCGGATGCGCTGCGCGGTGCCCTGCGTGGCCTGGAAGAGGCGGAAGTCCGCCCCCTGCAAGACAGCCGTCACGTCCACGATGGGCAGGTCGAAGCGCAGGTCGGGCTTGTCGCTCCCGTAGCGCGCCATCGCCTGGGCGTAGGTCAGCCGCGGGAAGGGCGTGGGGATCTCGATCCCCCCCACCTCGCGCAGGACGGCCGCCATCAGCTCCTCGCCCACGCGGAACACGTCCTCCGCGTCGGCGAAGGCCATCTCCATGTCGATCTGCGTGAACTCGGGCTGGCGGTCGGCGCGCAGGTCCTCGTCGCGGAGGCAGCGGGCGATCTGGTAGTACCGGTCGAACCCGCTCACCATCAGCAGCTGCTTGTACAGCTGCGGGCTCTGCGGCAGCGCGTAGAACTCGCCGGGCCAGTTGCGGCTGGGGACCAGGAAGTCGCGCGCGCCCTCGGGCGTGGGCTTGGTCAGCAGCGGCGTCTCGATCTCCAGGAACCCCTGCGCGTTCAGGAACTGCCGCGCGGCCGCCGCCGCCTGGTGGCGGATGCGGATGGCGTGCTGCAGCTCCGGGCGCCGCAGGTCCAGCGAGCGGTAGCGGAGACGGAGATCCTCCGACGGAAGCTCGTCCTTCGCGCCGTAGAACACCTGGATCGGCAGCGGCTCGGCGCGCGTCAGCACCGTCAGCCCCGTCGCACGCACCTCCACGTCGCCCGTGGGCAGGTCCTCGTTGTGCTGCCCGGCGATGCGGGGGAAGACGGTCCCCTCCACCTGGATCACGTCCTCGGGCCCCAGGCGGCGCGCCTCCTCCAGCACCTCGGGCGGCGTCCACGCGGGGTCGAACGACACCTGCGCCAGCCCCTCTCGGTCGCGCAGGTCCACGAAGCACAGGCCGCCCAGGTCGCGGCGGCGGTGCACCCAGCCGGCCAGCGTCACGGCGTTTCCCGCGTCGCCCGCGCGCAGCGAGCCGGCCAGGGACGATCGGTACGAAGTCGGGTTCTCGAAGCTCATGTCGCCGAAGCCTCCGCCGTCCGGTGCGCGGCGCCGTTGCCGCCGCGGCCGCGCCGCAGAGTGAAGAATCGTTGGATGAAGACGCCCGCCAGCACGCCCGTGGCGTCGGCGAGCCAGTCGTGCACGTCGCTGTTGCGGCCGGGAACGAACACCTGGTGCACCTCGTCGCTCGCGCCGTACAGAAGGCCCAGGGCGATGGCGATCCACATCCCCCGCCCGCGCACCCCCGCCGCCCGCGCGAGCAGGAAGCCGCCCGCGGCGTACCCCAGCGCGTGCTGCAGCTTGTCCCACCCCAGCGGCCCCGGCGGCTCGGGCAGCGTCTGCCGGGACGAGAGGAAGAAGATCAGCGCGGCCCACAGGGCCGCGGGAAGCCAGCGCGCGGCGATGCGTTTCACGCGCTCTCCGACTCGGCCACCACGGCCATGAACTCGTCCGCCGTGGCCGCCGCGTTCAGCCGCTCGCGCAGGTCGTCGCGCCGCACCAGCCGGGAGATGCGCGACAGCGCCTTCACGTGCGCCCCCGCGGCGCTCTCGGGGCCGACGAGCAGGAAGAAGAGGCGCACCGGCTGCCCGTCCAGCGCCGCGAAGTCGATCGGCGCCGATGCCACGCCGGCGGCCACCACCAGCTCGCCCACGCCGTCGACCTTCCCGTGGGGAATGGCCACGCCGCCGCCGATCGCGGTGGTCAGCTCGTCCTCGCGCCTGTGCACGGCGCGGAGCACCGCGGCCGGGTCGGCCACCACGCCCGCGGCCGCCAGCACCCCCACCAGCTCCTCCAGCACGGCGTCCTTGGTCCGTGCGGCAAGGGGCACCTTCACGCGCTCGGGGGTCAGCAGCTCCGTCAGCAGCACTCTTCGGTTCGGCGGCGTGGTGGATGCCGGAAACGGTCCGGCCACGCCTGGGAGCGTGGCCGGTGCGGACCTTGCAAACCTAACGCCCGCCCGGTGCCGCATCAAGCACGCCCGGAACCGTTTCGCCCCCGCGGGGAATCAGGGGAAACGAAGTGCGTGAGTGCGGAAGTGCGTGAGTGCGTTCGCCTGTGATAGATTTGTCTCGCGGCACTCGGCCGGCATCACTTGGGACTTGGGACTCAGGACTTAGGACTTCTTTCGTCGATGACCGTCACCGCCACGATCAAGCCCGACCTCGCCGGCCTTCTTCCCGAAGACGCCGAGGCCATGCTGAAGCAGCACTTCGCCGAGCGCGGCCAGGCCAAATACCGGGCCGGGCAGGTCGCGAAGTGGCTGTACGAGCGGCTGGCGTCCGGCTTCGACGAGATGACGGACCTTCCCGCGGCCGAGCGCGAGGCGCTGAAGGAGAAGTTCGAGCTCTCCTCGCCCGCCGTGGCCAAGCTCTCGCGCTCGGTGGACGGCACCGCCAAGCACCTGTGGCGGCTGAAGGACGGCGAGCTGATCGAATCGGTCCTCATCCCCACCCCTTCGCGGCTGACGCTCTGCATCTCGTCGCAGGCGGGGTGTGCCATGGCGTGCTCGTTCTGCGCCACCGGGTGGGCCGGGTACCGCCGCCAGCTCGGCGCGGGCGAGATCGTGAGCCAGTACCGCGGCGCCCGCCGCTGGGCGCGCGAGAACGGCTACGGCGAGATCAGCAACATCGTGTTCATGGGGATGGGCGAGCCGCTCATGAACCCGAAGTCGCTCTTTCCCACGCTGGCCATCCTGAACCGCGGCTACGGAGTGGGCGCGCGCCGCATCACCGTCTCCACCGTGGGCGTGGTCCCCGGCATCCTGCAGATGGCGGAGATGCCGGAGCAGTACCGGCTGGCCGTCAGCCTCCACGCGCCCAACCACGAGCTGCGCCAGAAGCTGATCCCCCTGGAGAAGAAGTATCCGCTCCCGGTCCTGCTCGACGCGCTGCGCAAGTTCGACGAGGCGGGGGGGAAGCGGATCACCTTCGAGTACGTGATGATCGACGGCGTCACCGACCTTCCCGGCCTGGCCGAGGAGCTGGCCGGCGTCATCGGCGAGTTCAACGCGTTCGTGAACCTGATCCCCTTCAACCCCATCCCGGGGACCGACTGGCAGCCGTCGAAGCGCGCGCGGCTGACCGAGTTCGTCGACGTGCTGGAGGCGCGCGGCATTCCCGCCGCCGTGCGCGAGAGCCGCGGCCGTGACATCGCCGCCGCCTGCGGCCAGCTCCGCGCCGAGGCCACCGAGGGCCGCAAGCCGGTGCAGATGGGCTCCATCTGACGCCGCCGCGGGCGTGGACGGGCGGCGCTTCGCGTCTCCCGCTCCCGCCGCCTGCCGCGGTTGACGTCGTCCGCGGCCATTTCCAGATTCCGCGCACCCGCCCCCCACCCTTTGATCCCGCGCGCGATCCCCATGTCCCGGCTTCTCCGCTCCCCTGGATCGAGATGTCGATGAAGCGCCGGGTCGTGGTCGTCACGCGCGGCGGCGTGCAGGTCGCGCGCATGCTGGCGCGGCTGGACGCGCGCGGCGCCCGCCCCGCGGCCGTGCTCGTCTACGTGGACGGGCCCGCGCGCACGGGCGCACCCGGCGCGATCCGCCGCGCGCTGCGGTGGGCGCGCCGCCGGCTGCGGGCGTGGCGCGCGGCGCGAGAGCTCCGGGGGGCCGCGACGGTTTCCGTCACCGGACCGCTGAACGGGGCGCGGATGGTCCGCGACCTCCGCTCCCTGGCGCCCGACGTCCTCCTCCTCGCCGGCTGCGGCGTGGTGGGCGACGAGATCCTCGCGGTTCCGCGTGAAGGAACGGTGAACGTCCATCCCGCGCTCCTCCCGTGGATCCGCGGGAACGGCCCGGTGGAGAACTCCGTCCTCCGCGCGGTGCCGCCCGGCTGCACCGCGCACCGGGTGGATGCGGGGATCGACACCGGGCCCATCATCTCCCGCCGCCTGGTCCGCCTCGCGGGCGGCGAGACGCTGGGCGACCTCCGCCGCGCGGCCGGCGCGCTGTGGGTGGAGATGGCGGCGGAGATCGCGGCGGCCGCGGCGGCGGGGCCCCTCCCCGCGGGAACGCCCCAGCACGAGCGGCACCCGCTCTGCCGCGCGGTGACCGACCCCGCCGCGCTCGCCGCCGCCGAAGCGGCCGCCGCCGCGGGCGCGCCGAAGATCGTCTTCGACCGGTGGGCCGCGCGCTGCGACCCCGGCGACCTTTCCCTCGCTCCGGATGCCCTCGCGCCGGGGCCCACCGATCTCCATCCCGCCGGCACCCCAGCCCGATGACGGCCACGCTCCCCCCCGACGCTCCGCCCGCCGCGGCCCAGGCGCTGCTGGAAGACGGCTCGCTCGCCATCGTCGCCGATCCCGGCCTGCGCGAGCTGGCGGAGCCGTGGATGCCGCGGCTGGACCGCCCGCTCGTCTCCGCCGCCTCCGCCGCCGCGCTGATCCGCGTGGAGGCCGGAGAGCCGGAGGTGGCCCGCCCCGGCGGCGAGCCCAACATGGAGATGTGGGGGGTGGGGGGATGGGTGCTGGACGGCGAAGTCGTGATCGCCGGGGCGGAGGGGCGAATCGGGGGGCGCGTGGAGCTCGCCGCCGGCCGCGCCACCCTCCACATCGATGCCCGCGGCGAGGCACCGGCGATCGTGGAGGTTTCCTCCGCGCTGACCATCGCTGCGGCGCTCCTGCTGGGGCGCCTGGGCCGCCCGCTGGTGCACGGCGCCGCGGTGGTCGCCCGGGGAGGCGGCGCCTGGCTGCTGGCCGGCGGGAGCTTCAGCGGCAAGACCACCACCTGCGTGAACCTCATCCGCGCCGGGTGGGACTGGCTCTCCGACGACCACGTGGTGCTGCAGCACGCCCCCGGCGGCGCCCTCCGCGCCGAGGGGTGGCCGCGCCGCTTCAACCTGGACCACGGATACGCGGCGGGAAGCTCGGCCGGCGTCCGCTCGCGGGTGGACCCGGAGGGGTTCGGCCCGGGGCGGTGGCGCCGCACCGCCCCGCTGGCCGGGCTCATCTTCCCGCGGGTCGAGGCGGATCTGCCCACGGCGGTCGAGCCGCTGCACCCGGCCGCCGCGCTGGCCCAACTCCTGCGGCACACGCCCTGGCTGCTCGCCGACGCCGGCGCGGCGGGTCCGCTGCTGGGCCTGCTCCAGGCCGCCGCACGCCTCCCGGCGTTCGACCTGCGGCTCGGCCGCGACAGCTACTGCAACGTGAAAACGTTGCAGATGGCGCTTTCCCCGGTGTTCGGCGTCTCCTGACGTCGTGCGAAGTCGCAAAGGGGCGCCCGCAGGTGCACCCGAGCTTGACCGCGGCCCAATCTGTTCCTAATGTTGGAGTTGGACTTGTGCCCCGCCCGTTGGACTCCGTTCGCGCAGTACAGTATTCACTTCCTTCGTTGTGAGCTGAGATGCCCGAACAGCACGCCCATGCACCCGTCGTACAGCGCGCCCCGGCGCAGGCTCGCAAGCCGTTCGTGCGGCCCTCGGTCGAGGACCTGGGTGGCCTCACGCTGGTCACGCTGACCGTAAGCGTTCCGGTCGGCCCCTGACGCGCTGCTTCAGCGGGCGGTAGCGTACGCCGCTGCCGCCCGCCTCTGGTTCTCGCCTCTCTCCTTCTGACCGGCGCTTCTGCGCTGTCGCTCGTGGTGCTCGGAGAGCACACCCGCAACCGATGGTAAACCCCATGCGCTTCGCCTCGATCCGTGCCGCGTTCGTCCTGGTGGCGTTCGCCGCGGCGGCCTGCACGCAGGACCGCACGCTCACGGGCACCACTCCTCCCGACACGGGCGGCCCCAAGACGCCGCGCGTGCTGGGGGTGTACGAGATCACCATCACCGGCATCGGCACCGACCAGATGACCTCCACGGCCACGCCCATGCGCCTTCCGGGCGAAACCGGCGCGATCTCGGCGTCGCTGAACCCGGTGGCCTCGGGGGTGGGCCTCGAGTCGGTGAACACGGGCTCGTTCTCGGACGGCAGCCGCACCGGCGGCGGCCAGCGCTACCTGGTATCGACTTTCCGGGTGCGCAACGGCACCGCCGCGCCGCTGAACAACCTCACCCTCATCATGGCCAGCACCACGGGAACCATCGCCGGCACCCCCGTGTCGGTGCTGCGCAAGTTCGACAACACCAACGCCGACCCCACCATCGCGCCGTTCATCGCGCCCTCGGGCGCGGTGGCGCTGGGGACCGACTTCGTGACCATGCTGGCGCCGTATCCCGACGTGCTGCAGGCGTTCACCGAGGCCGAGGTGGCCGCCATCGCCCCGCCCGCCGGGGTCACCAGCATCTTCCCGTACGGCTTCGTGGTCCGCAACAAGAACACGAACGCCAACCGCACCCTCCCGTCGGCCGCCGCCGACCCCAACCAGTGGGACGGGCTGCTCACGGTGGCGTTCCGCGTTCCGCTGCAGTCCGTGGCCGCGAACGACGTGTTCACGCTCTCGTTCCAGGCGGTGATCGTCGAGGACACCGAGACGCGGATGACCGAGAGCATCGAGGAGGGCCAGGACACGGCCGCCGTGCGCCGCCTGCGCGACCGCGCCACGTCGCTGGGGGCCACCACGGTCACGGTGCTGAACGGGAGCCCGGTGATGGACGCGGCGGTTCCCGACTACCCCGGGCAGCGGCAGATCTGCGGCCTGCGCATCGCCGGCACCGCGGCGTCGCCCACCCGCACCATCGTGACGCCGGGGGCGTACGCCGGGCTCATGATCCTGCGCCCGAGCGAGACCGTGGACGCCTGCGCCGCGTACTTCCGCGGAGGCACCCCGGGGCGCCCGGCCACCAACGTGCCCTTCACCGTGACGGTGAAGGCGATGGACCGCTACGGCAACGTGAAGACCGCGCAGGCCGACACGGTGCACCTGACCGAGTTGGGCCCGCCGGCCACCCTGGGCGCCGCGGCCGCGCTGGTGTCGGGGAGCGCCAACCAGGTGGTCACCTACACCGGCTACGGCAGCAGCACGCTGAGCGCCGTGGGCCGCCGCCTGACGGGCACGCAGCTCATCGACGTGGCGGGCGTCACGCGCACCTGGACGGCCGGCGCGGGGACCACCGACTGGTTCACCAACAACAACTGGAGCCCGGCCGCGGTGCCCATGTCGCTGGACTCGGTGGTGATCCCGGTGGCCGCGCCGCTGGACCCGTCGCTCGCGGCCAACGTGCAGATCGGCGGCGTGACGGTGGAGGACGGGGCCCTGATCGCGCTGAACGCCTTCGACATGAACGCCAGCGCCAACGTGACCGCGGGGCTTACCGGCGGGATCACGAACACCTCGGGGCGGCTGTTCCTGTCCGGCGTCGCGCGCACGGTGCAGGGGAAGGTGCCCACCCTGCGGGTCACGGGCACCTACTCGCTCACCGGCAACGTGAACGCGCGCGCCGCCATCCAGGTGGATGCCGGACGGCTGACGGTGTCGGGCTTCCGCCTGCAGGCGGACTCCAACTGAACCTTTCGGCGCGCGGGCCCCGCCGCCCGCGCGCCTCCCCCATTCCCCTCGCAGCGACCATGAAGACGTTCACCCAGCTTCGCATGGCGGCCCTCGGCGCCGTCCTTCTCGCGGCGGTCCAGGCCACGCCGGCCGCCGCACAGTCCGACATCCTCCTGCGCCTGCGCTCCGGCTCGCCGCTGGGCGACCGCTTCCGCGTGGACAGCGCCAGCGGCTTCGTGGCCAAGGGCTTCATCGGCATCGGCATCATCCCGTTCACCGGCGCGGGCGACCGCACCATGTGGCACCCGTTCAAGGCCGGGTTCCGCACCGGCGGCGTGGACGGCACCCAGTGGGACGACGGCAGCTTCGGATTCTACTCGCTGGCCTCGGGCTTCAACACCATCGCCCAGGGCAACTACTCGATCGCCGCCGGCTACGGCTCGTGGGCGCTGCAGTCGTACGGCGTGGGGCTGGGATACAGCGCACGCTCCGACGGCGTGGGCGCGGTGGCGCTCGGCTACCTGAGCACCGCCAACGGCAACTACTCGGTGGCCATCGGGCAGCGCGCCAGCACCAACGGCTTCAACGGCGCCATCGTGCTCTCCGACCAGTCGAGCACCGACAGCGTGCTGGCCAGCGCGGCCAACCAGTTCTCGCTGCGCGCGGCCGGCGGCGTGCGGCTGTACACCAACGCCACCAAGACCACGGGCGTGTCGCTGAACGCCGGCGGCAGCTCGTGGAACGTGATCTCGGACGTGAACCGCAAGGAAGGCTTCCGCGCGATCAACGGCGAGGACCTGCTCCTGCGGCTGCGCGGCGTGCCGGTGACCACCTGGCGCTACCGCGAAGAGGCCGACCGCTCCACCCTGCACATCGGGCCCATGGCGCAGGACTGGCACCGCGCCTTCGGCTTCACCGCCGACGACCGCACCATCAACATGAGCGACCTGGACGGCGTGAACCTGGCCGGCGTGCAGGCGCTGGAGCGCCGCACCGCGGCGCAGGGCCAGCAGGTGAAGGCGCTCCAGGCCGAGAACGCCTCGCTGCGCGCCGACCTGGCCGCGCTGCGCGAGCAGAACGCGCGCTTCGAGGAGCGGCTGCGGCAGCTGGAGCAGGCCGCGCACGCTCCGCGGTAGGACTTTCCCGCCGCGGCACCCCCGGGGTGCCGCGCATTCCCCGCACCGGACGAGTGTGCATATGAAAGCGAAGATCGGAGTGGCCCTCCTGGCCTCTGCCCTCGTGGGCGCCGTGCTCGCACCGGCGAGCGCGTCCGCGCAGTCCGACATCCTCCTGCGCCTGCGCTCCGGCTCGCCGCTGGGCGACCGCTTCCGGGTGGACAGCGCCAGCGGCTTCGTGGCCAAGGGCGTGCTGGGGGTCGGGATCATTCCGTTCACCGGTGCGGGCGAGCGGCTGATGTGGCACCCCAACAAGGCGGCTTTCCGCGCGGGCTCGATCGGCTCGGCGGGCACGCAGTGGGACGACCCCAACACGGGCTACTACACCTGGGCGGGCGGCTACAACACCATCGCCCTGGGCCTCGCTTCGTTCGCCATGGGGTACCAGAGCACGGCGCTGGGCAGCTACAGCAACGCGCTGGGCTACACCGCCAACGCCGACGGCACCGGCGCGGTGGCCCTCGGCTACCGCACCACCGCCGACGCCGACTACTCGGTGGCCATCGGGCAGCGCGCGTCCACCAACGGCCACGCCGGCGCCATCGTGTTCTCCGACGGGTCCACCACCGACAGCACGCAGGCCAGCGCGAACAACCAGTTCACGGTGCGCGCGGCGGGCGGCATCCGCCTGTTCAGCAACGCCACCATGACCACGGGCGTGCAGGTGTCGGCCGGCGGCAGCTCGTGGGCGGTGATCTCGGACCGCAACCGGAAGAACGACTTCCTTTCGGTCGACGGCGAGGACATCCTGGCGCGGCTGCGGCTCCTGCCGGTGACTACCTGGCGCTACCGCGACGAGGCCGACCGCTCGACCTTCCACATCGGGCCCATGGCGCAGGACTGGCACCGCGCCTTCGGGTTCACGAGCGACGACCACACCATCAACATGAGCGACTTCGACGGCGTGAACCTGGCGGCCATCAAGGCGCTGGAGACCCGCACCGCCGAGCTGCAGGCGCGCACCGCCGAGGTGGCGCAGCTGCGCTCCGAGCTGAACGCCACCCGCCAGCGCCTGGACGACCTCGAGGCCGCCGTCCGCCGCCTGCAGGAGCAGCGGCATTGAGGCTCGGGCACACCCTGGCGGCCGCCGCGCCCGCTCTTCGCGGCGCGCGGCGGCTGGCCGTTCTGCCACTGCTGGCCGGCGCGCTCCTGGGCGCCTGCCGCGGCAACGGCGACGAGGACGACGATGCGCAGGCCCCGCCCGCGGCGGCGGCGAGCCCGGCACCGGTGGACGCGGGCTCGGACCCGGCCCAGCCGGCCGCGGCCCCCGCCCCGGCGGCCCCGATGACGGTGGAAGACTCGATCCGCATCGCGCGCGACGACTCCATCGCGCTGGCGAAGGACTACAACCAGCGGCTCGGGTCGATGGAGAGCTACGCCAGCTGCATGCAGAAGGCGAAGGCCGGCGATGCGCAGGTGCGGCCGGTTCTCGAGGCCGCCTGCAAGCGCGCACGAGGCGGTCCCCAGTAACGCTCCGGATCACGCCAACCCGTCCCGGACAGCAGCCCGGCCGCACGACGCGGCCGGGTTGCTCGTTTCATGGCGAGACGCGATCCCGCGCGCGCCGAGGAACGGAGCCTCGGGAGCGACGGTCGCTTTCGTCCCCCCGTCTCCGATGCCTGGTGAGGCATCTCCGCTTCGGGCGAGCTGCGGGAGATTCAGCAGGTGGGACACGGCTGTCCCATTCTGGACGGTCCGGCCTATCTACTCCGTTCTCCCCGTTGCCGGGCGGTACGCAACCCGTCGTGGTGAGAGGAGTCTCCTCCCCATCCGTTTCCGACGCTTTGAAGTCGCGAGACATCGATGTGCAGCGACTCCGGAAGCCGGCGGGGAGGAGTCCGATGTGACGGTTTTCTCCCTACGAATGTCTGATTGGAAGCGGGAGGTCGGCGATTTGTCGGCTCTGCTCCGTGGCGATGGAGCAGTCCTCGCTCGGGGCGCTGGACGGCGGCCTGGCGGCCACCGGGCGAGAGCGGGCTCTTTTCGGGAAACACAGGGTGGCCTCATCGCCAGCTGTTCACGTCCGAAACTCCAATGTCGTTGCGCCCTCCGGCAGGGGCGGCTATCATTTTCCCAGCGGCGCCGGCCGGGATGATTCCCGCCGTGCGTTCCCGTGAGGGCCGGAGCCGCGCCCACGCCGAAGCTTCAATCACGCGCCAGACCTCCGGCGCGACCCGAGCACTACCGCCGCCCGTTCGGGGCCGGCAGCCGCTGCCGCGGCAGTCTCGCGGCGCTTGAACGAGTTTCCACCGAGTTCCCGCCCGAGCGGACGGCCCTGGCCGCCCCGCCTCGGCCTGTTTTCCTCTCCTACCGGAGGACCGACATGGGCACACGTCCATCGTCCGCGGCACGGGCGGCTCCGCCCGCCGCACGCCGTCCCTGGATCGCCCCCGCGGTGGCCGACCTGCCGCGCCTGACCGAGCTCACGCTGGCCACCGGCCCCGCCATTCCCGGCGGCGGCGGCCCCGGCGGCGGCGGCAGCACCGTCGTTCCCTGAAATTCAGCGCAAGGCAAACACCCGCATGCTTCTCGGCTTCGCCATCACCGAACACTGCAACCTGCGTTGTCCGCACTGCATCCGCGACGACGTGACCACGGTTCGCAACCTGGACCCCGGCCTCATCGCCCGCACCGTGGACGAGGCCCGGGCCCTGTTCGGCGAGGTGGGCGTGAGCATGACCGGCGGCGAGCCCACCATCCACCCGCAGTGGGAGCGCATCATCGCCTCGCTGCACGAGCGCGGGGTGAGCTACCGCTTCGTGACCAACGGGTGGCACATGCGCCGGCTGATGCCGGGGCTGGACCGCCATCCTCCCACAGCCGTGCGGCTCTCGCTGTCGGGCGCGGACGAGGCGGTGCACGACGCCGAGCGCGGGCGCGGCTCGTTCCGGCGCGTGCTGCTGGCGGTGGCGCTGCTCACCAGCCGGCAGGTCCCCACCTCGCTGGGGTTCGTGGTGGACCGCCGCGACCGGCACCAGCTGCGGCAGGCGGCCGACCTGGCCGAGGCGCTGGGGGCGGTGAGCCTGCACTTCGCGCTGGCGCAGCCGGTTCCCGGGAGCGCCGGGCGCGACAGCGACCTGGCCCCGCGCGAGTGGTACGGCGCGCGGGACGAGATCCTGGCGCTGGGCACCGAGGGACGCCGCACCGGGGTGTACCTTGACTACGGCGCGCCCTTCGACGGCCCCGAGCCCGCCTGCGACACCTTCGAGCACCGCCGCGTCTACGTGGACGCGCGCGGGCGGCTGTCGCTGTGCTGCCAGCTTTCGGAGTACGGCGACAACGAGGCCGACGTGGTGGCCGACCTGACCCGCGGCTCGTTCACCGCGGCGTGGGAGCGGTACACCGGGCGGCTGGCGGCGCTGCGGCAGGCGAGCGCGCGGCTGGCGGCCGGCGGCGGCGAGCTGGACCGCTTTCCCTGCATCCGCTGCGCGCGGGCGCTGGGGAAGATGGAGTGGATCCGCGAGTTCCCAGGCAGTCCATGGCACGGTGCGGCCGGGCCCCACGGCCCCGCGGCGCCGCGACGCCTCGTCGCGCTCACCTACGCCGGGCGCGTCCCATAACCCCGCTTGATCCGAGGTTCACCATGCAACTCCCCAGGCGTTACCCAGGCCGGCTGGCCGCGGCGCTGGCAGTGCTGGTCGTAGCCGCGGCATGCACGGACCGGGCGAACCCGGTAACCCCCACCCCGCCATCCGGCCCCGGCACCCCCACCACGCCGGGTAACCCCATCCCCATCGCAGCGCTGGAGTGCACGGGCAACGTGGCGCAGCGCACCGTGAGCTGCGGCCCCGCCACCCAGGCCAACGACCGGATCCGCGGCCTGATCGTGGGAAGCCAGAACGTGTACGTGAAGCTGACCTCGACCAACGCAAGCTACAACGCGGGGACGCAGGCCTTCACCTTCGACGTGACCATCCGCAACCTGATCCCGCAGGCGCTGGGCACCACCGACGGCGTGACGCCCGACCCCAACGGGGTGCGGATCTTCTTCTACAGCGGGCCCACCGTGACGGCGGGAACGGGCACCATCTCGGTGGTGGGCGACGGGGTGGGCACCTTCCTGGCCGCCGGCGAGCCGTTCTACCAGTACAGCACGGTGCTGCAGCAATTCCAGGTGTCGGCGCCCAAGACCTGGCAGCTGAACATGCCCAGCACCGTGACCACGTTCAGCTTCCTGCTGTACGTGGCCGCGCCGGTGAAGTACGAGAACGGCTACATCGACGTGCAGGCGAACCCCAACATCCGCGAGGGCACGCTGCGCACGCTGACGGCCGTGGTGCGCAGCCCCGTGGGCAACATCGACTCGCTGGCCACCGCGATCGACTGGACCGTGACCCCGGCCGACGCGCTGCTCGCCGACTACATCTCCGAGACCGGCGACCAGGCCGTGGTGCACGGCTACCGCTTCGGCGCGCCGGTGATGAGCGTCACCGCCAACCGGGTGAACATCTCGGGCGCCACCGTGGCGGTGGGCGGCTCGATCACCCTGAACGTGCAGCCCATCCGCCGCACCTGGACGGGCGCCACCAGCAACGTGTGGGAAACGGGGAGCAACTGGCTTCCCGACAGCATCGCCCCGGTGCCGCAGGACACGGCGCTGGTTCCCGACACCACCTCGGCCACGAACTTCCCGAACCTCACCGCGAACGAGGCCGTGGCGGGGCTGGAGGTGCTGGACCTTACGCCGGGCGGGGTGGTGCCCACGGTGCACCTGGGCGCCTTCAACCTGAACGCCTCGGGCGACGTGCTGACCACCAACTCGGCCTCGATCACCAACACCGTGGGTGTGCTGGAGCTGTCGGGGATCGCGCGCACGGTGGCGGGAACGGTTCCGTTCCTGAGGGTCTCCGGCACCTATTCGCTGATCGGCAACCTCACGGTGCGCGCGCCGCTCAGGGTGGACCTGGGCCGGCTCACCAACACCTCGTTCCGCATCCAGGCGCAGTCGTTCTGACGCCACGGCCACCGCCAGCGCCGCGCGGCACGGCCGCCGCGGCGCCAGACAAGGAGACTGAAAGATGATGCATCGGATGAGAACCCTCGCTCTCGCGGCCCTGGCGACGCTCGCGGCCGTTTCGCAGGCCCCCGCGCAGTCCGACATCCTGCTGCGCCTGCGCTCCGGCTCGCCCCCGGGCGACCGCTTCCGCGTGGACAGCGCGGGCGGGGTGGTGGCCGTGACCAACCTGGGAATCGGCATCATCCCCGCCACCGGCGCGGGATACCGGATGATGTACTACCCCTTCAAGGCCGCCTTCCGGCTGGGGCACGCCAACGGCACGGAGTGGGACGACGCCAACATCGGCTTCTACTCGTGGGCCGGCGGCGAGAGCTCGATGGCGACCGCGTTCGGGACCTTCGCCTTCGGCGACCAGACCAAGGTCACGGGCGTGGACGGCGCCGCCTTCGGCGGGAGCAACGAGGTGGGCGGGACGGCCGGGTTCTCGGCGGGCGCCAGCAACAACGCCTGCGGCTTCGGCTCGGTGGCCATCGGCTTCACCAACACCACCGGCTCCATCGACGCTTCGGGGAACTGCCTGGCCGGCAACGGGCAGGGCGCCGTGGCCATCGGCTACCGCGTGACCGCCGACGCCGACTACGCGGTGGCGCTGGGGCACCGGGCCAGCGCCAACGGGCACGACGGCGTGTTCGTGGCGGGTGACGAGAGCACCACCGACTCGATCGAGGCGGTGGCCAACAACGAGTTCGCGGCGCGCTACGCGGGCGGCTTCCGCTTCCGCACCAACGCCACGCTGACCACCGGGTGCAACCTGCCCGCCGGCTCGGGCGTGTTCAGCTGCTCGTCGAGCCGCACCCTGAAGGACCACTTCGGCAGCGTGGACGGCGAGGAGCTGCTGGCGCGGCTGCGCGGCGTGCCGGTGTCGACCTGGAGCTACATCTCCGAGGGGGCGCAGGTGCGGCACATGGGGCCCTTCGCCGAGGACTTCCGCGCGGCATTCGGCCTGGGCACCGACGACAAGGCCATCGGCCTTCTCGACATCGACGGGGTGAACTTCGCGGCGGTGAAGGCGCTGGAGAACCGGACGGCCGAGCTGCAGCGGCAGGTGGCCGAGCGCGACCGGCGCATCTCCGACCTTGAGGCGCGGCTCGCGCGGATCGAGGCGGCGCTGGCGGCGAAGCCGTCGAACTGACCGCGATCGCCGACGCTGGACTGGCGGGGAGCGGCTTCGGCTGCTCCCCGTCTTCTTTTCTCCCCATTCCCTATGCTTTTCTCGCACGCGACGGGCTTCGCGGGATCTCCACGCGGAGACGCGGAGACGCGGCGGTGAATCCAACGACGCCCGCTGTCCCCCCGGACCCGGATCAGGGGAGCGGGAAAACGAAAGGGGCGTGGAAGGGGCGAAGTGGGCTATCCCCTTCCCATTTCATCATTTCTGAGTATTTTCCATGCGGCCCCGTCGCCGTTCTGAGGCGCCGGAGCGTAGCAGCCGCCCTCTGCCTTTCCGCGGTTCGCGCCCTCTTCCGGAACACATCGATGACGAAGCTCCGCATCCGCCGCGCACAGGCGGCGGCTTTCGCGATCCTGGCCCTCGCCGCGTGCTCGGAGAACGGCGGCGGGATCACCCCCGCCGATCCGCCCGCGATCACGCCGCCCAACACCGTGGCGGCCATCTCCTGCAACGCGGACGTGCGGTCGAAGCGGCTCTCCTGCGCCGACGCGGCGCCCGGGGGGTTGCGCGGCGACCGCATCATCGGCGGACAGCGGCAGTACGTGTTCGTGCAGTCCAGCAACGTGGCGTACGGCGCCGACTCGATCTTTTCGGCCGACGTGACCGTGCAGAACCTGCTCACGCAGCGGATGGGCTCCGACGGCACCACGGTCAGCGGCATCTCGGTGTTCTTCGCCACCGGGCCCAACGTTACGGCGGGCACGGGCTTCGTGGAGATGGCGGGCGGCGACGTGGGAACGTTCAGCGCCTCGGGGCAGCCCTTCTTCTTCTACCCGGGCACGCTGGCGCCGGACTCGGTGACGCCGCCGCAGCGCTGGAAGTGGAAGATGCCGCCCTCGGTGGTCTCGTTCGCCTTCACCGTGTACGTCTCCACCCCGATCGTTCCCACCATCGTCTTCGAGATGGCGCCGGGCGGGAACCGCGACATCTACCGGATGGGCGTGGACGGCAACGACCTGAAGAAGCTGAGCACCAGCGCGCTGACCGACGCGAACCCCACGGTGGCGCAGGGGACGGTGGTGTTCACCAGCTACCGCGACGGGAACGCCGAGCTGTACTCCGTGCCCCTGAAGGGTGGGACGGAGACCCGGCTGACGGCGACGACGGGGCTGAACGAGACCAGCCCGGCGCTCTCGCCCGACGGCAGGCGCCTGGCCTGGGCGCAGGGGGCGCCCGGCGGGGTCACCAAGATCTGGTACGGCCGCCCCACCGCCGACAGCGCGGCCGCGGCCAACCCGGGCTCGGGCGACGCCATCGAGGCCAGCCCCAACTGGGCGGACTCGTCGCGGCTGGCGTTCACCTCGGCGGCCGGCGGGTCGGCGGACATCTACTCGGTGAGCGGGATCTTCCCGCTGAAGACCGGCGGGACGGCCTCGCTGCTGACCGGCGGCACCTCCGCCGACGTGGAGGCGGCGTGGAGCCCGGACCGCACGCGGGTGGTGTTCGCCTCCAACCGCTCGGGCGACACCGAGCTGTACATGCTGACGGTGGGCACCGGCACGGTCACGCGGCTGACCACGCGCACCGGCAGCGACGGCGCGCCGACGTGGGTGTACGACGGCTCCAGCCGCTCCAGGGCCCTGATCGTGTACACCTGCGTGCAGGGCGGGGTGTTCCACCTGTGCATGCTGGACCCGGACAGCCCGGCGACGGTGAAGTCGATCACCACGCCGTTCGCGGCCGACCACGCGTCGGGGGTGCGGTTCTAGACCGAAGTGCGGAAGTGCGTGAATGCGGAAGTGCGCCGGATCCCTGTGATCCGGCGCACTTTCGCGTTCGGGACGAGGCCTCACGAATGCTCGGAGGTCACGGAGAGCACCGGCGCAAGCCGACAGCTTCGTGACCTCCGTGCGTGTTGGCGGGATCACCGGCCGAGCGCGCGCCTACGACTCACGCACTTCCGCACTTCCTCGCGGGACTGGTGCAAATCGCCTCATCCCCCCAAATTTTCAGTGTTCGGTGTGATCTTCCCGGACTCCTTCTCCCGACCCCCGCCGGCAGGGCTCGCATGTCCACTCTCCGCTTCCGCCCCACCCGCGCCCTGGCCGCACTGGCTACCGCGTCGCTGCTCCTTGCCGCCTGCGACGGCGGCGGCGGGCCCACCGACATCGCGTCGCCGCTGGCGGTGACCACCTCGGGGCGGCTGGAGCGCGGCTCCACCATCACCCTCAGCGTCACCTCCGCGGGGCAGCCGCTGGCGCCGGGGGACTACACGCTCACGGTGCGCCCGGCCGACGCCGCGCAGGTGGTGGACAACGCCACGGTGAAGCTGCTGCGCGCCGGCGCCGTCTCCATCACCGCCAGCGCGCCGAAGAAGGTGGGGACGGCGGAGCTGACGGTGGCCGCGCCGCCGGTGGTGGTGTTCGAGCGGGTGGTGGCGGGCAACCGCGACATCTGGCGGGTGGACCTGGACGGGCAGAACCTGACGGCGCTGACCACCGACCCGGGCGACGACCAGGACCCCACGGTGGCAGGGTCGAACGTGGTGTTCGTGAGCTACCGCAGCGGCAACGGCGACCTGTGGAGCGTGCCGCTCGCGGGCGGCGCCAACACGCGCCTGACCACCACCCCGCGCGACGAGACCACGCCGGCGCTTTCGGCCGACGGGCAGCGGCTGGCGTACGCCTACCTGGAGAGCGACGTCACCAAGGTGTACGTGGCCGGCGCGAACGCCTCGAACCCCCAGCGCGCCGCCCCCGCCTTCGGCTTCGACGGCTCCATCGAGACGTACCCGTCGTGGGCGCCGTCGAGCACGCTGGCCTTCGTGGCCACCGCCAACGGCACCGCCGACATCTTCGAGCAGGTGGGCAACGCGGCCCCGTCGCTGCTGGCGGGGGGGAACACCGCCGAGGTGGAGCCCGCCTTCAGCCCCGACGGGAAGACGCTGGCCTTCGTATCCAACCGCACCGGCTCGGTGGAGATCTTCCTCCTCACCATCTCCGGCGGCGCGGTACAGCAGCTGACCTCGGGCGCGGGAAGCAAGTCGCAGCCGGCGTGGACGCCGGACGGACGGCTGGTGTACCTGGAGACCGCGGGCGGCGTTACGCACCTGCGCTGGACCGACCCGGCCACGCCGGCAGCCAGCACCCTGATCGATACCGGCACCGGCACCGTGGGGCACCCCGCGGTGGCCGCGGCGCCGTGACGAAAGAGCGCATGAACGAGAACGCGAGGTACAGCGTGCCCGCCGACGTGCTGGCGGCGCACCTGGAGGGCGAGGCGGTGCTCCTGAACATGGACACCAAGGACTACTTCCGCCTGAACGCCACCGCGGCGTGCGTGTGGAAGGGACTGGAGCGGGGGATGGACCGGCAGGGGCTGGTGGACGAGCTGTGCGCGAACTTCGAGGTGGAGCCGCACGAGGCCGCCGGCGAGCTGGACCGGCTGCTGGAGGAGCTGGAGCGGCGCCGGCTGATCGTGGCGGCGGCGTGATCCGCACGGCGGGGGCGGTGCTGGCGGGCGCGCGGGCCGCGCTGGCGGCGCCGCGCTGGATCGAGGGGCCGCGGCTCACCGAGCTGCTGCGGCCCCCCGCGCGCTCGCGTGCGGAGACCCGCGTTCCCCGCGGCGCGACGGGCTCGGCCATGCGGCTGCTGCGGCTGCTGGCGCGCGTTCCCGGCCGGCGCTGGCGGAACACCTGCCTGTACCGCAGCGTGGCCGAGTGCCTGGTGCTGCGCCGCTACGGCATCCCCGCCATCGTGAAGATCGGGGTGAAGAGCGGCGAGGGCGACATCGAGGCGCACGCCTGGGTGGTCCGCGCCGACCGCGAGCGGCAGGACTCCGGCGACGGCCACGAGCCGCTGGTGCTGCGCGCTTGAGCCCCTCTCCATCGATCTTTCCCCTGCTGGCCGACGGCGGGCTCCGCGTGGAAGCGGAGCCCGCGCTCGCTGTGCTCCTGGAGCGCTGGCTCCCGCTTCTTCCCTACGACGATCCGGCTCCGTCCGGCGGCGGCGCGGTGATCCGCCTCGCCTCGGGCGATCCCGCGGCGGCCGAGGCGACCGGCGGGGCGCCGGCGCTGCGGCTGGGCGCGGCGGACGCGTGGGTGGACGCGGCCGCGGGACGCGCCGTCTTCCGCTGCACCGCGGGCTCGGGGGGATGGACGGACCTGGCGCGCGGGACCGCCGGGCTCGTTCCCGCCGCGTTCGGCGAGGAGACGCGGGAGGCGGTGGCCTGGGACGTGTACTCGATGTGCACCATCGCCTGCGCGCTGCTGCTGGGGCGGATGCACCGGGCGCTGGCCCACGCGGCCGCCGTGGTGGCGCCCGGCGGCGGCGCATGGCTGCTGGCGGGCGATACGCACGCAGGGAAGTCGACCACGTCGGTGAACCTGATCGAGGCCGGGTGGCGCTTCGTCAGCGACGACCATGTGGTTTTGTTTCGGGATGAGGATGGGGGGATCCGGGTCGAAGGCTGGCCGCGGCGCTTCCACCTGGACGAGGGGTGGGCCGGCGGCAGTCCCCTGCACCGCCGCGGCGAGGTCGATCCGCACCGGCGCTGGCCCGGGCGCTGGCAGCGGACCGCCCCGCTCGCCGGCCTCCTCTTCCCGCGCGTGGATGCGAATCTCCCGACCGTGCTGTCGCCGCTCCCCGCGGCGGAGGCGCTGGCGGGGCTGATGCGGCAGTCGCCCTGGCTGCTGGCCGACCGCGCCTGCGCCGCCGAGGTCCTCGCGTTCCTCCGCTCCGCCTGCGAGCGCCCCGCGTACACGCTGCGCCTGGGGCTGGACACCTACCGCGACACCGACCGCCTGCTGGAGGTGCTGCGGCCGCTCTCGTCCGAATCATGGCCGTGAGCTCGGGCTGATCGAAGAAGGATCACACGGAGGGAACGGAGGGAACATCGCGATCCCTCCGTTTTCTCGGTTTCTCCAGGATCGCTGGATCTTACGCGGAGACGCGGAGGTGGCTCGGCATGCACCTCCGCGTCTCCGCGTCTCCGCGTGAGACCGGCGAGATTCGTGGCCGCGCGAGTGTCGCGGGGACGAGCAGGTGTCTCGCGGCGATACGCGCCGGGGAGCGCAAATCCGCGCCGATACAGGAGTTCGGACGGGTACGGGGAGTGAAGGCGGTTGCCGCATCCGCGGGGGCGCCCACCCTCCGCCGCGGAGGCGGGCCGGTATGGCCCGATCTTCGAACCCGTGCGGAGGTGGAACATGCGACGCTTCATCCTTTCCCTGGCGCCCGCGCTGGTGCTGGCCGCGGCATGCTCGGACTCCAGCGGCACGCCGGGAACCATCTCCCTGCGGGACGACTGCGATCCGGCCTCGTTCAACGCCGCGCTCGGGGCGGGAACCTGCCTGCACAGCACGACCACGGCCGGCACGACGCTCACCAGCTTCAACGCGGAGCTGCAGGCCAGCGGGAAAGTGGCGGCCTGGCGAATCGTGCCGCCCACGCTCACGGTGAGTGAAGGCACCGTGCTGCCGGTGGTGAACCTCGGAGGCGAGACGCACACCTACACCGAGGTGGAGGAGTTCGGGGGCGGCGTGGTGCCCGCGCTGAACCAGGCCTCCGGCAACCCCACGCCGGCGCCCGAGTGCCTAGACAACGGCGAGTTCGCCAGTTCCACCGTGGCTTCCGGGCAGACCATGCAGCACACCTTCGACGAGTCGGGGACGGAGAAGTACCAGTGCTGCATCCACCCCTGGATGCGGCAGACCGTCACCGTCCGCTGAACGGCATCGCACAACGTCCGCGCGGGCGGGAGGGGACGCCGATCCCGCCGCCCGCGCGGACGTTTTCGCTTCCGATCTTCTGGACGCTCCGTTTGTTTATGTTTAGATTGTCCTCTCCCTCCCCGCCTCCGCTCACCTCCACCCCGCGAGGAACGACATGCCCACGCTCACGGCGATCGCGCCGGGAACCTTCTGCTGGCTGGAGCTGGCCGCGCACGACCCGGCCGCGGCCCGGCGCTTCTACACGGAGATGTTCGGGTGGACGGCGTTCGACACCAGGTTCGGGCCGGGCGAGAACGACATCTACACGATCTACCGGCTGGACGGGCAGGACGTCGGTGCGTCGTACGCGATGCAGGCGGAGCATCCGGTGCCCGGAGCGCCGTCGAGCTGGATGTCGTACGTGGCGGTGGAGAAGGTGGACGACGCGGCGGCCCGGGTGCGGGATCTCGGCGGGACCGTGCTGGGCGGGCCGTTGGACGTGATGGACGTGGGGCGGATGGCGATGGTGCGGGACCCCGGCGGCGCCACGCTCGCGCTCTGGGAGGCGCGCAAGCACGCGGGGATCGGCGTGCGCGGCGAGCCCGGCTCGCTGGGGTGGAACGAGCTGGCCACGCCCGACACCGCGCAGGCGCAGGCGTTCTACCGCGGCCTGTTCGGATGGGAGCCGCAGACCACGCAGATGGGGGATCAGGAGTACACCGTGTTCAGCGGCCCTTCGGGGATGGTGGGCGGGATGTACGCGCTGCGGCCGGAGATGGCGGGAATGCCGCCGTGCTGGCTGCCGTACTTCGTGGTGAGCGACACCGACGCGGCCGCGGAGAAGGCCCGCTCGCTCGGCGCGACCATCCACATGGAGCCGGACGACATTCCCACCATCGGGCGGTTCGCGCTGCTGCAGGACCCGCAGGGCGCGATGTTCTACATCATCCGCTTCGAGATGCCCGGCTCGTCGAGCTGACCGGCGGGGAAGTTTTCACGCACAGGGGAGAGAGGCCGCTGAGGATTGGTTCCTCCGCGGCCTCTACGCTTATGTGATGAAACAGCATACGCCAATCTCCCGCACACTCGTCGACACGCAGAGAGACGTCATCCTGAGGCCGGTCACGACAAAATCCGGGCACTCACGAAAGGTTGCAGGCCGAAGGATCCATAGCCGGTCCCGCACGTGCGCTCCGCATCGCGCAGCACCTCCCGGATCCGGGGAAGGTCTTCGCGCGTATTTCCGACGGACGTGCTGGAACGCTATAAGATCCTTCGGCCTGCAACCACCTGTGCGGATTCCGTTTACGGAGTGGCCGGCCTCAGGATGACGTCCGGGTGAAAGGGCGCCATGCGGTCGTCTCTCGGGGGTGTCTCTCTGGCGGCACGCACCAAACACGGAGGCCGCGGAGGAATCTTCCTCTGCGGCCTCTGCGCCCCCTGCTCGATCCCCGTCTTTTCCCCCGAACTACTCGATCTTTCCCAGCGCCCAGGCGGCGGCGCGGCGGACGGTGGGGTCGGGGTCGCCGCCGAGGAGCTGCGCGAGCGCGGGGACGGCGGCGGGGTCCTCCAGCCGCCCCAGCGCGCGGGCGGCGGCGCGGCGCACGCGCGCCTCGCGGTCGCGGAGGACGCGGGCGAGCGCGGGCGTGGCCTCCTTCTTCTCCAGGTGCCCCAGCGCCCAGGCCGCGCCGCCGCGCACCTCCGCGTCCCCGTCGTCGAGCATCGACACCAGCGGGGCCACGGCACGCGCGTCGTCGGTGAAGGCGATGCCGAAGATGGCGGCGTCGCGGCGGGTGGCGTCACCGGAGCGGAGGGCGTCCAGTAGCGCGTCCGTTCCCGCCTGCGTCCGCCCCCGCCCCAGCAGCCGCGCCGAGA
This sequence comes from Longimicrobium sp., assembly GCF_035474595.1. Classification (NCBI taxonomy): domain Bacteria; kingdom Pseudomonadati; phylum Gemmatimonadota; class Longimicrobiia; order Longimicrobiales; family Longimicrobiaceae; genus Longimicrobium; species Longimicrobium sp. The sequence goes on along the minus strand of NZ_DATIND010000009.1, from coordinate 9,383 downwards.
CGCGGCGCACGCAGGCGTCCGCGTCCGCCAGCCCCTCGCGCAGCACGGCCACCTCCGCGGGCGAGCTCACGTCGCGCGACAGCCAGTCCAGCGCGGCGTGCGACGGCTCGCCGCGGCGGGCCAGCGACGGCGCGTCCTCGTCGTCGCCCGATCCCCATCCCCAGCCGTTGCCGACCGAGGCGGAGACCAGGTCGCACAGCACCGGGTTCGCGCCGCGGACGGCGGTGACCAGCGCGCGGGCGCCGCTCCCGTCCTGTGCCGCCGCGGACACGCTGGCGGCGGCGCGGACTCGATCTCCATCTCCCGCAGGATGGCGCACCGGGCGCGGGAGGAGGGTGGCGGGGAGCGCCAGAAGGGCGAGCCCGGCCATCGCGGCGGTCCCCGCAGGGTGGCGCCGCGCGAAGCGTTCGATTCGGGTCATGGCTCCCTCCGCCGTCAGTTGAGGGGGCGGGGGCGCGGCTGCGGACGGGGCCGTGGCCGGGGTTGCGGGCGCGGCTCCACGAACCCGCCGCGGCCGCTCATGGCCGCCGCGGCCGCGGCGCGCAGCTGCGGATCGGGGTCGTGCAGCATCTCGGCGATGGCGGCGGCCGCGGCCTCGTCGCCGGTGCGGGCCAGCGCGCGCAGCGCCTGCCGCTTCACCTCCGGGTCGGCGTCGCGCAGCGCGGCGCGGAGCGCGGTGACGGTGGACGGATCGTCGTCGATCTGCCCCAGCGCCCACGCGGCGGTGCGGCGCACCGCCAGGTCGTCGTCGCGGAGCGCGGCCAGGATCGCGGGCGGCGCGCGGTCCGGGCTCACCTGGCCGATGGCCCACGCGGACTGCGCGCGCACCTTCGGCGAGCGGTCGTGCAGCGCGGCGGAGAGGATGGCGAGGGAAGACTCCTTCCCGATCTGCCCCAGCGCCCACGCGGCGGTCTGGCGCACGTCCGCGTCCGCGTCGCCCTGCAGGACGGCACCCAGCGGCTGCACGGCGGACTCGGACTCGATCTGCCCGAGGGCCCAAACGGCTTCCTTGCGCACGGTGGCGTTTCCGTCGCGCAGCAGTCCGGCCAGCGCGGGCACGGCCTCGGGAGATTCGATCTGCCCCAGCGCCCACACCGCCGTCCCGCGCACCTCGGCATCGCTGTCGCGCAGCGCCGCCACCAGCGCGGAAGCCGAGCCACGGTCCTCGATCTGGCCCAGCGCCCACGCGGCCTGCCGCCGGATCCCCGGGTCGCCCTCGCGCAGCGCGGCGGAAAGGCCGGGGACGGCGCGGCGGTCCTCGATCTGTCCCAGCGCCCAGACGGCGGTGGAGCGAATCTCCGCATCCGCGTCGCGAATGGCGCGCACCAGCCCGTCCACCGCGGCGGGATCTTCGATCTGCCCCAGCGCCCACGCGGAGTTGCGGCGCACGGCGAGCGAGCGGTCGGCCGACAGCGCCTGCAGCAGCGCGGGAACGGCCGCGCGCGCCTCCAGCTGCCCCAGCGCCCAGGCGGCGGTCACGCGCACCGTCTCGTCCTGGTCCGTCCGCAGCGCCTCGATCAGCGCCGCCACCCCGCGCGGGTCCTCCAGCATCCCCAGCGCCCGCGCCGAGGCGACGCGGACCTCCACGCTGGAATCGTGGATCGACGCCGAAAGCTGCGTCACCGCCACCGTGCGCTCGGCCGTGTGCTCGACGGTGTGCTGGCTCACCCGCTGCACCACGACGGAGCGGACGGTCGCGTCCGCAGGCGGCGCCAGCGCGGCGACCGCGGCGGCGGCTTCGGGCGCGGCCTTCGCCAGCGCCTCGCGCGTCGCCGCGGAGACTTCCTCCTTCGAAACGACCGCGGGCGCGCGGCCCGTCTCCCCCGCGACCACGGCGGGCATCGGCGGCGCGGTTTCGTTCGCCATCTCCGGTACCTCCAGCCAGTCCCCGCCCGCGGCGGCAACCGCAGCGGGCGCCGGCGCCGGTCGCATGGCGCCGAGCACGACGACCAGCCCGGCGAGGCCGAGCGCGGTGAGCGCGGCCTGCCCGCGGCGCAGGAGGCCGCGGTCCACGCCGGGCTCAAGGATGGCCAGCAGCCGCCCCTCGAAGGTGGAGCGCTGCGCCATCGGCAGCGCCAGCGCGGCCGGCACGCGCGCCCGGCCGACGGAGCGCACCATGTCCAGCAGGTGCCCGGCGTAGGTGGAGGCGCGGGTGCCGGCGCGCAGCACGTAGTCGTCGCAGCAGCGCTCGGCCTCCGCCCGCAGCTGGCGCAGCGCGATCCAGCTCAGCGGGTTGAACCAGTGCAGGGCGACGGCGACCTGGGCGACGGCCAGCGTGAGCACGTCGCGCCGGACCACGTGCGCCAGCTCGTGCGTCAGCACCAGCTCGCGGCGCTCCCGCGGCCACTCGTCCGCGCCGTGGGGGAGGAGGACGATGGGACGCAGCACGCCCCACGTCATCGGCATCTCCGTCCACCGGGTGCGGATCAGGCGCACGCCGCTCCGCAGCCAGAAGTCGCGCGAGAGGCGTGAAGCGAGCGACATCCACTCCTCATCCGTCACCGGCTCGCCCGTGCGCGCCAGCCACCACACCGTCGCCATCCCCACCAGCAGGCGGGCGACCAGCAGCGCCGCGCCGGCGAGCCAGAGCGCGACGAGCAGATTGGGCCACCCGAAGTCCGACACGACGTGCCACGACATCGCCGGTGCGGCCGGTGGCGCCTCGGACGCGACCGCCGGCTGCATGGGAGAGTCCGGCGCGGGCGCGGCGGGAGCGAAGGCGGGCGTCACGGCGGCGTCCGCGGGCGGCGCCAGCGGAGCGGGCACGGCGTCAGCCGTCCACGTCCGCGCCGCCGGGGCGTCCGCGCGGAAGAAGGCGGGGAGGATGCCGAAGCGGAGCGGGAGGAGCGAGCAGAACGGCAGCGCCACCACGCCGGCGACGGCCACCGCCCAGACCAGGTGGCGGGCGGCGGCGGGGGCGCGGCGTAGCGAAAGCGCCAGCGCGCCCGCGGCGGCCAGCACCAGCGTGGCCTTCAGGAACAGCTCCAGCAGCAGGCGCGCGTCGGCGCCCGGGAAGTGCGCAAGAGCAGCGGGCATCGTCTATCTCCCCTCGTCGCGGGCGGATTCTACCCTGGCGGCCAGGCGCTGGAGGTCGCTTTCGGGCAGGCGGGTCTCGTTCAGGCGCAGGAGCGCGGCGGCGGCCGCTTCGGCGCTGCCGCCGAAGAAGGTGCGCACCAGGTGGCGCAAAGCCGCCGTCCGCGCGCTGTCCTGCGGCGTCACGGGCTTGTACAGGTAGCGCGGGCCGTCCTGGAGATGGACGATCTCGCCCTTCTCCTCCAGCACGCGCATGGTGGCCCGCACGGCGCTGTAGCTGGGGGGATCGGGGATGCGCTCTAGGACTTCGCTTACGGTGGCCTGCCCCAGCGCGTAGAGAACGTCCATGATCTGGCGTTCGCGCCGGCTGAGGCCGGAGGTGAGCTCGGGACCCATGCGGGGTCTCCTGCGGGTTCGGGTGGGGCCGCCCTGCCCGGGCGGTGTCCGCGGTGCGATGGGGAGGTTGCTGGAAATCTAGCACCGTGCTGGAATTCTAGCAGCGGGTACGGAGGGTGTCAACGATCTTGATTTCCGCGGGACGAAGCGGGATTTCTGGAAAGATGCAAGTCGTTGCGGCGCAGGATACTGGCGCAGTCGGAGGCGGAGATGCGCGAGCCCGGCTGTCTCCCGCGAATGGAATTCGCGGGCAACAACGGCACGAAGTCCCTGCGGGACTGCTGCCATGCCGCCCCGGCGCGAGGCAGCCGCCGCTCATGCCGCGGCGTTGGATTCCTCGGGCGCCGCTTGGAATGACGTGGCTGGTTGACGGACCACCCGAAGACTGGAGATGGGGGATGACGGAGGATTGGGCGGAGGATGGGATCGACTTCGACGACCCGCGCGTGGTGGCGGCGTACGACGAGCTGCCGCTGTGGTCCGCACCGTTCGGGATGCTGCTGCTGGAGCGGGTGCCGCTGGCGCCGGGGATGAGCGTCCTCGACGTCGGCTGCGGGACGGGGTTTCCGCTGCTGGAGCTGGCGCAGCGGCTGGGGCCGTCGTCCACCGTCCACGGCATCGACCCGTGGCGGCCGGCACTGGAGCGCGCGCGGGAGAAGCTGGCGTGGTACGGCGCCGGCCACGTCCACCTGGCCGAGGGCGACGCCGCGGCGATGCCGTTCGGCGACGCGTCGTTCGACCTCGTCGTCTCCAACCTCGGCATCAACAACTTCGCGGATGCGAACGCGGCGCTGCGCGAGTGCCTGCGCGTCGCGAAGCCCGGCGCGCGGTTGTTGACGACCAGCAACTACCGCGGCCACATGGACGAGTTCTACCGCGTCTTCGCCGGTGTGCTGCGCGAGGCGGCGCCGGAAGCGCTCGGCGCGCTGGAGGCCCACGTCGCCCACCGCACTACGCCCGGGGAGCTCTCCGCCCGGCTGGAGCGCGCGGGGTGGCGCGTCACGGGGACGACGGAGCGCGAGTTCCGCATGCGGTTCGCGGACGGCGCGGCGCTGATGCGGCACTACTTCATCCGGCTGGGATTCAAGCCCGGCTGGCGCGACGTGGTTCCCGCGGAGAAGCGGGGCGACGTGTATCGCCGCCTCGTCGCCGCGCTGGACGAGGCCGCGCGGCGCGAGGGGGAGCTGTCGCTCACCATCCCCTACGGCTGCGTGGAGGCGGTGAAACCGGGCTGACGTTCCACTTCCCGGAACGGCGAAGGCCGGGGCGGCACATGGCTCGCCCCGGCCTCCGGCATCCGTCCCGCGATTCCGTCTACTGCTTCACCATCGAGACGGTGTAGCCGCCCTGCTGCAGGCTGATGTTCGTGGGGGCCGCCTCGTGGGTGTACATGTTGAACATCACGTCACCGTAGTCGTATTCGCCGCGCGACGAGGTCCGGCCGTGCAGGTGAACCGCCACGTGCACCCAGGCGGAATCGCCCACCATGATCACCTGCGCGGTGGTGGACGGCTGCACCAGCGCCGTCGCGGAGCCGTCGCAGTAGCCGATCCTGCCCGTGCCGGTGGCATCGTTGATCGGGTAGTCGTACTCCTTGCCCCATGCGTCCGAATCGCGGGAGGTCGGCGTACCCAGCGTCGCGTCGACCGTGAACGCGGTGGTCGTGGTAAGGTTCGAGTTCGGGCAGGTCTGGGTGTCGCTGTAGGTCAGGTGCCACTTCCCGACGAGCGAGCTCGAGACGAACGCGGGAGCGCGGGGCGCGTCGGAGCCGGTCGCGCTGCCGCAGGCGGCGCCGGCCGCGAGCAGGGCCGCGCCCAGGATGCCCTTCAGGGGGATTCGCATGGATGGTCCTTCGTGGTTCGATGATACCGCCTGGAGCGGAAGGGACAGCGTGGAGCCGCTGGATTTTTCAATTCTCGCGCCACGGAGGGGAGCCTGCCACCGCCGCGCGGAATCCCGCTAGCATCCAGAAGAACAGCCGATCACGAGGGGTACGGGGGAAATCCGGCGTGAATCAGATGTTTGCAAATCGCGCGATTGCGGGCGAGGTGCCGGGCCGGTTCGCCGCCCGCGCCGCCGGGGCCGGAGAAGCCGCGTGACGCGAGGCTCTTGCCCTTCGCACCCTCGGTAATCATCCTTTCCTGTCGCTTCATCCCCACACGCGCGAGCACCGTCCCGGGAGAGGGACCGGTTCCCTTCCCCGCCGGGCTCGCGCGCGCCGACAACCAGCCGTACGCAGGCGCGGCCGCCGCGCGGGCACGAGCCCGGCTCCGGCCGCCACCCAGTTCCCCGCTCCACCGGGAGACAGGCAGCGATGGCGACGTCCCTTCCCGTGGTCCAATCCCCCGCGCCCGCGCGCTTCGGCGAAACGCTGCGCCGCGACCGGTGGTGGACCTCGCCCCTGATCGCCGCGGCCACGCTGCTGGGCGCCGGCGGCTACGCCACCTGGGCCATCGTCTTCGGCACGCACAACTGGTCGCCGCCGTACCTGTCGCCCTTCTACTCGCCCTGCCTGGGGGCGAGCTGCCCCGACGAGTTCCGCATCGCCAGCATTCCCACCTTCGGCCTCAGCCCGGCCATCCTGGTGATGATCGTGGTGTTCGGCTTCCGCACCACCTGCTACTACTATCGCAAGACGTACTACCGCTCGCTCTTCTTCGACCCGCCCGCCTGCGCCGTGGGCGAGCCGTGGGGAAAGGGGTACCGCGGCGAGACCTTCTTTCCGCTCGTCCTGCAGAACTTCCACCGCTACTTCCTGTACCTGGCCCTGGTCGTCCTGGCCTTCCTGTGGTTCGACACGGCCAAGGCGTTCGACTTCGGCGGGCGCTTCGGCGTCGGCCTGGGCAGCATCCTCCTCGTCGTCAACGCCGTGCTGCTGAGCGGATATCTCCTCGGCTGCCACTCCTTCCGCCACCTGATCGGCGGGAGCGTGGACTGCACCAGCTGCAGCCGCTTCGGGCAGGCGCGGCACTCCGCGTGGAAGAAGTCCAGCTGGTTCAACGCCCTGCACGGCAACTGGGCGTGGGCGAGCCTGGTCTTCGTCTGCATCGCCGACATCTACGTGCGCCTGTGCTCGATGGGCGTGATCCACGACCCCCACCTCGTGTTCTGACCCCATGGCATCGCATCTCGAACACGAGCACGACGTTCTGGTGATCGGCGCGGGCGGGGCGGGGTTGCGCGCGGCCATCGAGGCCAGTGCCCGCGGCGCGGACGTGGGCCTGGTCTGCAAGAGCCTCCTCGGCAAGGCCCACACGGTGATGGCCGAGGGCGGCGTGGCGGCGGCGCTGTCCAACGTGGACGACCGCGACAGCTGGCGCGTGCACTTCGCCGACACCATGCGCGGCGGGCAGTACGTGAACAACTGGCGGATGGCCGAGCTGCACGCCAGGGAGGCGCCGGAGCGGGTCCGCGAGCTGGAGGCGTGGGGCGCGCTCTTCGACCGCACGGCCGACGGGCGCATCCTGCAGCGCAACTTCGGCGGGCACCGCTATCCGCGCCTGGCCCACGTGGGCGACCGCACGGGGCTGGAGATGATCCGCGTGCTGCAGGACCGCGGGGTGCACGCGGGGATGCAGGTGTACATGGAGACCAGCGTCACCACGCTGCTGATGGACGGCGGGCGGGTGGCCGGCGCCTTCGCGTACGACCGCGAGCGCGGGCGCTTCCGCGTCTTCCGCGCGAAGGCCGTCGTCCTGGCCACGGGGGGGATCGGGCGCGCGTACAAGATCACGAGCAACAGCTGGGAGTACACGGGAGATGGGCACGCCCTGGCCTACCACGCCGGCGCGGACCTGATCGACATGGAGTTCGTGCAGTTCCACCCCACGGGGATGATCTGGCCGCCCAGCGTGCGCGGCATCCTGGTCACCGAGGGCGTGCGCGGCGAGGGCGGCGTGCTGAAGAACCGCGACGGGCGGCGCTTCATGTTCGACGACATCCCCGAGAACTACCGCGCGCAGACGGCCGACAACGAGGAAGAGGGGTGGCGCTACACGCAGGGCGACAAGGCCGCCCGCCGCCCGCCCGAGCTGCTCACGCGCGACCACGTGGCGCGCTGCATCGTGCGCGAGGTGCGCGAGGGGCGCGGGAGCCCGCACGGCGGCGTGTTCCTCGACATCTCGTGGATCAGGACGAAGCTGCCGGACAGCGAAGAGCGGATCAGGAAGAAGCTCCCGTCGATGTACCACCAGTTCAAGCAATTGGCCGACATCGACATCACCCGCGAGCCGATGGAGATCGGGCCCACCACGCACTACGTGATGGGCGGCATCCGGGTGGACGGCGACACCCAGATGTCCACCGTTCCCGGCCTGTTCGCCTGCGGCGAGTGCGCGGCGGGGCTGCACGGCGCCAACCGGCTGGGCGGCAACTCGCTCAGCGACCTCCTGGTCTTCGGCAAGCGCGCGGGCGAGCACGCCGCGGCCTTCGCGAGCTCGAATGGCGCGACGTCGGTCGACGCGGCACAGGTGGACGCGGCGGCGCGGCGGGCGCTGGCGCCGTTCGACCGCCCGGGGAGCGGCGAGGGCGCGTACCAGGTGCAGCACGACCTGCAGGAGAGCATGCAGGACCTGGCGGGGATCGTCCGCAACGAGGGCGACCTGCGCGAGGCACTGGCCCGGGTGCAGGCGCTGCGCGAGCGCGCGGAGACGGTCGGCGTCCCCGGGAACCGCGAGTACAACCCGGGATGGCACACCGCGCTGGACCTGCACAACCTGATGACGGTGAGCGAGGCGGTGGTCCGCTCGGCCATCGACCGCAAGGAAAGCCGCGGCGGCCACTTCCGCGAGGACTACCCGGACAAGGACCCCGCCGCCGCGAAGTACAACATCGCCGTCCGCCGCGCGGAAGACGGGTCGATGGCGATGGAGCACGTCCCCATCCCCCCGCTCCCGCCCGAGCTGCAGGCGATCGTGGAGGAGATGGCGGGATGAACCGGAGGGCGGCGGATGGACACGCGCGTCGAACGCGTCCTGGAGCTGGACGCGCCGGTCGAGCGCCTGGCGGCGCGGATGACGGAGTGGGCGAAGTGGTCCGGCTTCTCCTGCACCGAGCGCGGCCCCGTGCGCTGGACGTTTCGCCGGGGGGGCTTCCTGCGCGCGCTGGTCAGCTGGGACCTGGAGGTCCTGCCCACGCGCGCGGTGGTCGAGATCATCCGCGACCACCCGTTGACCGTGCGGGCCTCGGTGCAGGTGGATTTCGGCAACCGGATGTCGTCGCCCGCCGTGAACGAGGCGGAGGTGGGCGAGCAGACCGGCCGGCTGGCGGCGTACCTGAGCGGCGTCTACGACTTCTGAAGCGCACGCCCGGCGGCTCGGCCGGCGGGAGCCTGTACGAGAGAGTGGTGCGGCGCGGGACCCTCGTCGTGATCGCCGCCCTGCCCCTGCTCGGCTGCACGCACGCCGGATCGGCCACGGCCACGCTGCGGCCGGTCTGCGCGCCGAACGACGCGGCCGCGGTGCTGCTGGAGGTGCTCGCCGCCGCGCCGGAGCAGCCGCGGTTCCGGCTGCGGCTCTCCCGCCCGCTGGGCGAGGTCACCGGACGGCGGGTGGAGGTGCGCGACCCCGGCGATCCCGACGTGGACGCGCAGTGGTGCGACGCGGACGGATGCAGCGTGATCCGCTCCGCCATGCCCACGACCGCCGACTTCGGCGCGCTGCAGGGCGACTCGTCCGTCTCCGTCCGCGTCCGGGCGGCGCGTCCGGACGGAACACCCTTCGCCTGGGCCGGCGTGGCGCGCTGGAAAGGCGAGACGCTGGTCTGCGGGTAATGCCGGATCCGGCAATCACCTGTGCATTGCAAACGCACAGAGAGACGTCATCCTGAGTCGAACACCGCGCTGCGCGCGACCACGGCGGATGAAAGGAGATTGGTCGTGAGCGCTGATGCCACAGAATGAGCGGATCAGCCTCGCGCAGTTTGCGAGGCTTCCCGTAGTTGTTGCTGCGACTTCA
>NZ_DATIND010000008.1 GCF_035474595.1 Longimicrobium sp. | reverse complement strand
CGCTCAAGGGCGCCGGCTTCCGCGCGCGGCTGGAGCAGCCGCACTGGCTGAGCAAGGCGCTCGAGGGGGACGAGGGGGAGCACTTCGTCGACGTCATCTACGGGATGGGGAACGGGCTGGCGCTGATCGACCGCGACTGGTACCGCTACAGCCGGCCGGCGATCCTGGCGGCGACGCCGGTGCGCATCGCGCCCGCCGAGGAGCTGCTCTGGCACCGGCTGTTCATCAGCGAGCGGCACCGGCAGGACATGGCCGACATCGTCCACCTGATCCTGACCATGGGCCACCAGATGGACTGGACGCGGCTGCTGGCCAAGACGGGCGAGCACTGGCCGCTGCTGCTGGCGCAGGTGCAGACCTTCCGGTACGTGTATCCCGGCTACCACTCTCAGGTGCCCAAGTGGGTGCTGCGCGAGCTGCTGGAGCGCGCCGGCCGTGACGCGCTGGTCGAGGCCGGGAACGACCACGAGCACGACACCACGCGCGGCACGCTGATCTCGCGCTTCTCGTTCGCCATCGATGTGAACGAGTGGGGGTTCCGCGACCTGCGCGACGAGTACACGGCGCGGATGAAGAGCCACCCCGAGATCCTGGCGCTGAAGGCCAGCACGGTGTGGGACGAGATGGCGTCGCACGAGCAGCAGGACGAGGGCGAGTCGGTGCCGGGCCCCGCGGGCGCCGGCGGCGAGGACCCGGAGGCGGAGGGCGAGGACGGATGACGGACGGGGCGAAGCCGGCGGAGCCGGGAAGCGACCGCCGCGGCGGTCGGCGGCGCGACGACCGGCGGCGGTCGGGGATCGTGCGCATCGCCGCGGTGGGCGACTTCCACTGCGGCGAGGAAGACGCGGGGCGCTACCGCGAGGCCTTCGCCCGCGCGAACGACGAGGCCGACGTGCTGCTGCTGGCCGGCGACCTCACGCGCCGCGGCACCCCGGCCGAGTTCCGCGTGGTGGCCGGCGAACTGGCCGAGGTGCGCATCCCCATCCTGGCGGTGCTGGGGAACCACGACCACGAGAGCGGCGAGGCGGAAGCCGGGCTGGCCATCCTGCGCGAGCGCGGGGTGCACATCCTGGACGGCGAGCCCTTCGAGCTGGACCGGCGGATCGGGTTCGCGGGGGTGAAGGGGTTCATCGGCGGGTTCGGGCGGTGGACGCTGACCTCGTTCGGCGAGCACGAGACCAAGCAGATCGTGGCGGCCACGCTGGAGGAGGTGTCGCGGCTGGAGTTCGCGCTGCGCCGCCTGTCCACGCCGCAGCGGGTGGTGCTGCTGCACTACGCGCCCATCTGCGACACGGTAATCGGCGAGCCGGAGCAGATCTTCCCGTTCCTGGGCAACGACCGGCTGGTGGAGCCCATCGACCGCTTCAAGGCGGCGGCGGTGTTCCACGGCCACGCGCACCACGGCACCTTCCGCGGCAGGACCCCGGGCGGCGTCCCCGTCTTCAACGTCTCGCACGTCCTGCTGAAGAACGAGGGCGTGGGGGAGATGTACTACCTGTTCGACGTGCCGCTCGAGAACGCCGGGGCGCCCGTCGAGGAGCCGGAGGCGGCGGCGGCGAGTGCGTGAAGAAGTGCGGAAGTGCGGAAGTGCGGAAGTGCGGAAGTGCGGAAGTGCGTGAGTGCGTGAGTGCGTGAGTGCGTGAGTGCGGCGCTCCGCGGAGCAGCAGAGGGTCACACGGAGTCAGCGGAGTCATCGGAGAGAATCTCCGGTGGCTCCGCTGGGTTTTGTGCGTTGCGGAGATGATGGGGATGAAGGGGATTATGGGGATGAACGGGATGATGGGCCTGATGGGGATCGTGGCGCGAAAATGCGACTAAAGTCACGGCTACAACGGCACGCAGTCCGCCTTCGCGGACTTCGGTGCGGGGGGCCACGCCGGCGCGCCGGCAAGGATCGCATCGGCGGCCACGGTGGTGGCAACCGCCTGATCGGTGAGGCACGAGCGAACTCGGCGCAGGCCGAGTGTGTGCCGTTGTAGCCGCGAGTTCACTCGCATTCTGGATTTATCGGATTCGCACCGAGGCCGATTAACGCATTCCACACTTCATCCACGCACTCCCGCACTCCCGCACTCCCGCACTTCCGCACTTCCGCACTTCCGCACTTCCGCACTTTCCTCATCGTACTTCCGTACTCCCGTACTTTCGTACTCCGTCCGTGGCACCCGTCCTGCACGCCGAAGCGCCCCAACCTTCGACAAGGAGTGCACACGCGATGAAAGTCCTGGTGACGGGCGGAACCGGCCTGGTGGGGAAAGCGGCGGTGGACCGGCTGCTGGAGGCCGGCCACACCGTGCGCCTCCTGTCGCGCCACGCCGACGACGACGCGCGCCAGTGGCCCCGCGGCGTGGAGCCGCACTCCGGCGACGTGGGCACCGAGGCGGCGGTCGCCGGCGCGGCGGAGGGGTGCGACGCGGTGCTGCACGTGGCCGGCATCGTGGCCGAGCGCCCGCCCGACGTCACCTTCCAGACCGTGAACGTCGAGGGCACCCGCCGTCTCGCCCGCGAGGCGAAGCGCGCCGGCGTCCGCCGCTTCGTCTACGTCTCTTCCCTCGGCGCGGAGCGGGGGCAGAGCGACTATCACAGGTCCAAGCTCGAGGCCGAGCACGTGGTCCGCGACGAGGCGCCGGCCGGGTGGCTGGTCGTGCGCCCGGGCAACGTGTACGGCCCCGGCGACGAGGTCGTCTCCCTGCTGCTGAAGATGGTGCGCGCCCTGCCCGTGGTCCCCGTCATCGGCCGCGGCGACCAGCCGTTCCAGCCGGTGTGGCACGAGGACCTGGGGCTCGCGCTGGCCCGCGCGATCGAGCGCGAGCAGCCGCGCGAGACGGTGCTGGAGATCGCCGGCCCCGACATCACCACCACCAGCGAGGTCATCGACCTGCTGGAGAAGCTGACGGGGAAGAACGCGATCCGTCTTCCCATCCCCGAGGCGCTGGCGAAGCTGGGGACGGGCGTGGCCGAGGCCGTGGGGCTGGACGTGCGCGTCACCGACGACCAGATCACCATGCTCACCGAGGGGAACGTGATCGCCTCGGGCGGCACCAACGCGCTCACCGAGGTCTTCGGCGTCACCCCGCTCACGCTGGGCGAGGGGCTGGGGCGGCTGGTGGACACCATGCCCGAGCGGCTCCCGACGGAGGGGACGGGCGCGCTGGAGCGGCAGCGCTACTGGGCCGACATCCGCGGGAGCCGGAAGAGCGCCGAGGAGCTGTTCCACCTGCTGCGCGGCAGCTTCAACGAGCTGACGCCCGACGCGCTGCTGCAGGTGGGCGTCGAGCCGGGGAGCCACGCGGAGATGAAGGAGGGGAACACGCTGACGATGGCGCTTCCGCTCCGCGGCAACATCCAGGTGCGGGTGCTGGACATCAGCGACCTGGCCATCACCTGCATCACCCTGCAGGGGCACCCGCTCTCCGGCGCCATCCGCTTCGTGTTCGAGGAGCGCCCGGGCGGCATCATCCGCTTCGAGGTGCGCTCGTTCACGCGGCCGTCGGACCTGGTGGACCTGATCGGGATGCGCACCTTCGGCAAGGTGGCGCAGAAGACCACCTGGCGCTCGCTGGTGGGCGCCATCGTGGAGCGCAGCGGCGGCCAGGGGGTGGACGGCGTACAGGAGGAGGAGACGCGGCTGCACGGCCAGGATGCCGAGGACGTGGAGAACTGGGTGGAGGAGCTGGTGCTGCGGAAGAAGCGCGAGCAGGCGCCCACTCCCGGCGGCGCCGCGCGCGACAAGGCGGCCTGACATCGAGCTTGTGCGAGACGAGACGAAGCCCGCCGGGGAGATCCCGGCGGGCTTCGTCTTTCCGTTCCTTACGGCGCGGGCTGGATGATGCGGTAGCGGGCCTTCACCATCTCGAAGAACCCGAAGGCGGCCAGGCCGACGGCGACGACGGCCAGGAGCCAGTGCCCGTGCGGCTGCTCGCGGACGGTCTCCAGCGCGCCGGCGGGCATCTTCGTCTCCCCCGGCTTGTGGTGCAGCGCGGCGCGCACCATCCACACGCCGATAATGCCGAACACCACGGCGCGCGCCGCGATCCCCACCCGCCCGGCCAGCTTGAACGCCTTCTGCACGCCCGGGCGCAGGCGGGAGACGTCGAGCTTCTTCTCCGGCTCCTTCGCCACCGAGCGGTAGAGGAGCCACGCGCCGTACCCCGCGATCCACGCGCCGACGACGATGATCGCCCAGCGCCCCAGCGGGTGCCGCATCACCGGCGCGACCCACTGCCCGGCGCTGGTGCGGTCGCCCTGGCCGTGCCCCGAGTACGCGATCGCCACCGCCGCGGCGGCCAGGCCCACGTAGATGACGGCGGTGGACAGGTAGGCCACGCGCTTCCCGATGCCCTTCAGCTTCGTCCCCTTCCGCTCCGGATCCAGCACCGACTGCACGGCGCGCCACGCCGCGTAGCCCAGCAGGCCGACGGCCAGGAGGAGCACCATCACCCGCCCCATCGGCTGGCGCGCCACCTCCAGCATGGCCCCCCGCATCGCGCCGGGGCGGCGGTGGTAGAAGGCCGCGCGCCCCGCCATCAACCCCACCACCACGTAGACGAAGCCGCGCGAGAAGTACCCCGCGCGCGCCAGCCGCTCCAGCCACGGCGCCGCCTTCCGCGCCGCGCGCTTCATGTGGCGATGTGCATCCCCCATCACATCCGACATTCGTTTCCCTTTCGCGAGGTGCGGTCGGGACGGCGGAAGAGCAAGGATCGTGACGCGCCTCCACGGACGAGGTTCGGCGCTGTCGTTGCCGCCGCCGGGGCAGGGCCGTACTTTGGGGCGTTTTCGCCGGGCCCGTCCCGGCGCCGGAGGGGAGGACGCGCCCGGGCGGCGCATCTCCCGATGCACCAGAGCTTTCCCTGAGGCGAACGTGGCGGATACTGCTTACGATATCGTGGTCATCGGCGCCGGGCCCGGCGGGTACGTGGCGGCCATCAAGGCGGCGCAGCTGGGGTTCAAGACGGCGTGCGTGGAGGAGGCCAACCTGGGCGGCGTGTGCCTGAACATCGGCTGCATCCCCACCAAGGCGCTGCTGGAGAGCGCGGCCATGATCTCCCACCTGGGCCACGCCAAGGAGTTCGGCGTGACGGTGGGCGAGATCAGGACCGACCTGGCGCAGGCGGTGAAGCGCTCGCGGCAGGTGTCCGAGCGGCTGGTGAAGGGGATCGGCTTTCTCTTCAAGAAGAACAAGGTGACCCACGTTCCCGGCCGCGGCCGTCTGGCGGGCGGCGGCAAGGTCGAGGTGACGGACAGGGACGGGAAGAAGCAGACGATCACCGGCAAGCACGTGATCATCGCCACCGGCAGCAAGCCGCGCGACCTGCCCTTCCTGAAGATCGACCACGACCGCGTGTGGGATTCGACCGACGCGATGATGTCGCAGGAGGCGCCGAAGACGCTGGCGATCGTGGGCGCCGGCGCCATCGGCTGCGAGTTCGCCGACGTGTACGCCGCGTTCGGCACGCAGGTGACCATCATCGAGGTGGCCGACCGCATCCTCCCGCTCGAGGACCGCGACTGCTCGGCCGTCGTGGAGAAGAGCTACAGGAAGCGGGGGATGAACATCCTCACGAACACCAGGCTGGAGAAGGCGGAGATCGGGAAGACGTCGGTGAAGCTGACGGTGAAGACGGCGAAGGGCGAGACGCAGACGATCGACGCGGAGCGCGTCCTTTCCGCCATCGGCCGCGCGCCGCTGACGCAGGACATCGGGCTGGAGAAGGCGGGGGTGCAGCTGGACGAGCGCGGCTTCATCAAGATCGACCGGCAGATGAAGACCAACGTGGAGGGGGTGTACGCCATCGGCGACGTGGCCGGCCCGCCGCTGCTGGCGCACAAGGGGTCGCACGAGGGCGTAGCGTGCGTCGAGGCCATCAAGGGCGACCCACACGCGGGGATCGACTACCGCAACATCCCCAACTGCACCTACTGCCACCCCGAGGTCGCCTCGGTGGGCCTCACCGAGGAGCAGGCGCGCGAGGCCGGGCACGACATCGAGGTGGGCGTGTTCCCGTGGACCGCCAACGGCCGCGCGCTGACCGCGGGCGAGACGGACGGGTTCGTGAAGGTGATCCGGGACAAGAAGTATTCGGAGGTGCTGGGCGCGCACATCGTGGGTCCGCACGCCACGGAGCTGATCGCCGAGTTCGTGGTCGGCCGCCACCTGGAGACCACGGCGGAGGAGATGGACCGCGCGATCCACCCGCACCCCACGCTCTCCGAGGCCATCGGCGAGGCCGCGCTGGCCAGCCTCGGCCACGCGCTCCACATCTGACGGATGAGCGATGGCCGTTCACGCGGAAGGGGAAGCCGGCTGCGGCTTCCCCTTTTTGCTGCTCAGTGGCGGCTCGACTGGAACTCGCGGATGAGCGATGCGTTCGCACGCTCGACCGGGTTCAGCTGGTCTTCGCGGAACCGATCCGGCGAATAGACGCCCTTGTACCACGGCTGCGAGTCGAAGTAGCTCTGGAGCGCGCGGTTCTCGAACCGCCGGCCATGCCGCGCGTAGATCTCGTTGCGCAGAACGTCCAAGTCCCACGAGCTTTTCCCCTGAAGGTCCTCGAACGTCAGCAGCCGCTCTGAGACAGGGAGCGACGAGGGGCCCATATGCGCCCGCTGCTGCTCCACGTGGTCGATCACGCGTGGGATCACGGGCCCGCTGAGCAGGGCCACGGTGATGGTGACTACGGCCCAGACCTGCCAGCTGGTTCCTCTCGGGGGAGCGTCCTCCATGAACCCTCGGCCATGCGTGAAGAGGTGATCTGAACGGGGGGAGCGACGAAGAATGCAGCGGGGACGGCGGGAGACAGCGCCCTGCTTGGCCAACCAATATTGTCGCTCGCTTCCTCATGCGACAGATTTTTGTTTCGGTGCTCCGAGGGCTTCCCATAGAACTGAATCCGATGACATCGCTGTTCTCCGGCGCCCTCCGGCGCAGCCTGATCCTGGCCGCCCTGTCTGGCGCCGCCGCGCAGTCTGCCCAGCGCCCGGCGCGAGAGCATGCGGCCCCACCCGTCATCGTCATCGATCCCGGGCATCCGTCGGAGAACGGCGTGGGCGCATCAGGCCACGGCGTGGCGGAGGTGCATGCGGCGTGGGAGGTGGCGGTGCGGCTGCGGGATTCGCTCGTCGCGGCGGGGTACGACGTGCGGATGACGAAGTCGGCCGAGCGGCAGGTGGTGCGCAACGTGGAGCGCGCGCGGATCGCCAACCGGGCCGGGGCGGCGCTGATGATCCGGCTGCACTGCGACGTGGGGAGCGGCACCGGCTTCACGCTGTACTATCCGGACCGGCGGGGGACGGCGGAGGGGCGCACCGGGCCGTCCGCGGCGGTGATGGCGCGGAGCCGCGTTGCCGCCTACGCGCTCGACAGCGCCATGGCCACGCGGCTCAGCCCCGGCCACCTGCGCGACGGCGGCGTGCTGGGTGATTCGCGCACCTTCGTCGGCGGGCGGCAGGGGGCGCTCACCGGGTCCATCTTCTCGGAGGTGCCGGTGGTCACGGTGGAGATGGCGGTGCTGACCGATGCCCATGACGCGCGCTTTATCGCATCCGCCGCGGGGCAGGCGCGGATGGCGGGCGCGATCGCGGCCGGGGTGAGGCGGTTCGCGCCCATCGCCCCGCCGGCACCGCGGCCAACGCGGAACTGACCCTATCTCCATCTTCATCTCCCTGATCCCCATCGTGCCGTTCCGGAGATCGCTCCTCGTCCTGGCGCTCGGCTGCATGGCCGCGCTGCCGGCGTGCATCGTCCAGTATCAGGTGCCCGTCGTGCGCGGCGAGGCGGCGCCGGAGGTGCGGCGGGACGGGGATTCGCTGGCGGACGCGCGCGAGCGGGAGATGGCGGCGATCCTCACGGGCAGTGCGGAGCAGCGGCGTCCGCGGCTGGCGTGGAACGCGATCCTTGCGCAGGTCGCGCGGGAGCGGGCGCGGGACATGGCGGCGCGCGGGTACTTCGCGCACGTGGCGCCGGAGGGGCTGGGCGCGAACACGCTGGTGGAGCGCGCCGGATTTGCGCTCCCGGCCGCGTACGATCACGCGCTCGCGGGGAACAACATCGAGTCGGCGGCGGAGGGGTACGACAGCGCGGCGGCGGCGTGGCGCGACTGGATGGGCTCGCCGCATCACCGCGCGCACCTGCTGGGGCTGGAGCCGCAGTTCAGCGCGCAGTCGGAGTTCGGCATCGGCTTCGCGCAGCGGCCGGGGGGCCGCGTGTACTGGGTGGTGCTGATCGCGGAGCCGGGCGGCCGCTGAGGTGGGTCGATGGATGACGAGGAGCGGCTCGCGAGGCTGGATCGCGAGCCGCTCCCTTCGTTTCGCCGAGCCGCGGGCATGCCGGGATGGCGTCAGATCCGGCGACGGCGGCACGTTCTCCGTCGCACCCAAATGTTTCCCACCGTCCATCCGGATCGATGACGATTCGCTTCCTGGCGCGCGTGCTTCTCTGCGCCTCGCCGATGCTCGCCGTGGCCGGCGGCCTCCACGCGCAGAGCGAGACGGACCTGCCGCCGCTCTCCGCCACCGACGAGCAGGTGGGGCGGCTGGTGGAGATGCGCGTCACGAACGAGGCCGTGGGCGGGTACCACGACGTGCTAATGGATCTGCGGATGCAGCAGGTGGTGAACGGGCTGCTGGGCCCCTCGCGGCTGGAGGCGCCGCGCCCGCACTTCCTGATCCTGGACTCGCCGGTGCCGAACGTCTTCGGCGCGCCGTACGAGACGCTGTTCATCACCCGCGGCATGCTGGAGCAGCTGCGGGACGACGATGAGCTGGCGGTGGTGCTGGCCCACGCGATCGGCCACCAGGCCGCCGGGCACGACCGCTGGAGCCCGGGGCTGCGCGCACGTCTGGCCGCGATCCGCGTCTCGGACGCGCTGCTCGGGCCGGGGTTCGCGTCCGCCACCGAGGAGCCGCTGTCGTTCCAGGGGCTCGGGCTGCGCTTTCTCCTCCGCGCGTACACGCCGGCCGAGGAGCGCACAGCGGACAGCATCGCGGCCACGCTGTTCGCCGGGTCGCCGTACGCGGCGCGCACCGGGGCGGGCGTGCTGGAAGCGCTCGCGCGGGACGAGGCGCGCGACCTGTTCCCCGCGTTCGCGCGGACGCATCCGGCGTATCCCGGACGCGCGGAACGCCTCGCCGCCGCGCCACCGCCGTCGGGAGCGCCGCGCGCGATCCGCCTCACGCTGCCGCTGGATTCCACGCTCTTGGGATTCATCGCCGGCGAGCGCGGGTTCCTGGGGTTCGTGGCGGGCGGCGCGTACTACCGCGTGCGCGAGCCGGCGCGGATCGGCCTGCCGCCACTGTGGACCGCGCGGATGCTGGGCGGCTACCTGTCGGCCACCTCGCCGGCGGCGCACGCGGTGCTGGTGCTGCGCGGCGTGGCGGCCGAGGGCGCGGAGGGGCTGGCGCAGCAGTACCAGGACATCCCCGGCGGCGCGCGGCGGATCGCGCCGCTGGCGTTCCAGATCGACCGGAAGCCGGTGTTCTGGTGGCAGGACGCGCTGCCGGGCGGAGGGACGCGCATCGTGGCGTTCTTCGAAACCACGGGCGTGGGATGGCAGATCACGGGCATCGCCGACGCTGCGGGCGTGCAGGAGCTGCAGCAGGCGGTGCAGTGGATGATCCGCGAGGCGCGCGCCCCCATGCCCGGCGAGACGCCGCCGCAGCCGCGGCTCGCGCTGCTGGCGGTGCAGCGCGCGGCCACGCTCCGCGAGCTGGCGGCGCCGTTCGCGCGCGAGGACGTCCCCATCGCCGCCATCGCGCGGCTGAACCGGCTCGATTCCGGGGCCGTCGTCCCGGCCGGCACGCGGCTACGGATCCCGGTCGTCGCCTCCGTCGCGGACGAATCGCAGCGCTGACCGGGGAGGATGAAGAGGCAGCGGCCGGCCGCATCCCGCGCGGCCGGCCGCTTCGCATCTCCATCCCCCAACCCCTTTCCGGCGATCATAACAAATCCGGCGGAAGTATCATACCGGATCTGGCAATCATCTGTGCATTACAAACGCCACAGAGAGACGTCATCCTGAGGCCGGCCACGCCGTCGTTGCCCTCCGCACAAGCGGTTGAAGGCCGAAGGATCTATAGGCGAGGTCACACGTGAGCTTCCGGATTGCACGATCGATCGACGAATTCGGTATCAGTGCACCTCGCCGAATCACGTGCTGCGGCGACGATAGATCCTTCGGCCTGCAACCTCTCGTGTAGATGCGGTTACGGTGTGGCCGGCCTCAGGATGACGTCGGGCTGATGCGGCGAGGATGCACGAACTGAATTCCCGGATTCGGGGTCAGAATGCGATCGTGCCGTCGCCGGAGCGCGCGCCGTCCAGCAGGCGGGCGGCGAGCGAGCGCATCCGCTGCTCGGCGTCGGCGTATTCGGCCGAGGCGCTGGAAACCTCGCCGCCCGGCGCGAGCCAGCGGATCATCCGGCCGTCGTCGAAATAGAACCGCTGCTCCTCCAGCCGCTGCGGGCCCGACGGGAGCAGGCGGTCGACCGTGTAGAAGAGGAAGAAGAGCCGGCCGCCGTCGTAGTACGCCTGGTACGCGGTCCGGTTGCCATTCGCGAAGATGCGCGCGCGGACCTTGGGGATTTCGCCGCCCGACTGGTAGATCGTGGCGTACGCGCTGTCGCCCGCCAGGCCGGAGATGTCCTTGCGGCTTTCACCCAGCCGCCCGCCCTCGACATCGCCTTCGACCTGCTGGAAGCGCGCGCGGATGCGCAGCACCGCCGCGGCGGCCGTCATCCGCTCGCCGTTTGCGACGGGGCCGCCCGCCGGCGAGGTGAACTGGTTCTCCACGCCCTGCGCGGAGGCCGTGCGCGGCCCGCACTGCCGCTGAGTCGTCTCCAGGCCCAGGGCGCAGCGGACTTCCGGAACCACCAGCACGGCGGCGACGGAGCTCACGAACGCCAGCAGGAGGGCGATGAGGGTAGCCAGGCGGGACGCGTTCATCGGTCGTTCTCCCGAACCCTAAAGATGCCGGCATCAACGGGACCAACATAGGGACCGCTGGCCCGAAGCGGAACTTTTTCGTGTCCGGACGCGGGACGCCGCCCGCCGGAACGCGTCCGGCGGGCGGCTCGTCATCTCCCCTTCCGCTGCTGCGGGATCAGCGGCGCGGCTGCGGCTCCTTGTAGACCACGCCGTTCTTCATCACGAACGTGGCCGTCTCCAGCGTGCGCACGTTCTGCATGGGGTCGCCGGCGACGGCGACGACGTCGGCCAGCTTCCCCGGCGCCAGCGTGCCGATGCGGTTCTGCCACCCCAGGAGCTTCGCGGCGTTGCTGGTGCCGGCGACGATCACCTGCATGGGCGTCATCCCGCCCCACTCGGCCATCAGCGTGAACTCGTGGCCGTTGGCGCCGTGCGGGCCCACGCCCGCGTCCGTCCCCAGCGCGATGGGCACCCCCGCCGCCACGGCGATGCGGATGGCGCGGCGCATGGCGGCGCCCGCGTCGCGCGCCTTCTGCGCGCGCAGGCCGGTCAGCACGCCGCGGTCGGCCGCCGCCACCACCGTCTCGCCCGCGGAGAGGGTGGGGACCAGGAAGGTGCCGCGCGTGGCCATCATCCGCGCGCCCTCCTCGTCCAGGAACGAGCCGTGCTCGATGGAGCTGACCCCGGCGCGCACGGCCATCCTGATCCCCTCGGCCCCGTGCGCGTGCGCGGCCACCGGGCGCTCCAGCTTGTGCGCCTCCTCCACCAGCGCGTTCATCTCCTCCTGCGTGAACTGCGGCACTCCCACCGCGTCGCCCTCGCTCAGCACGCCGCCGGTCGCGCACATCTTGATCACGTCGGCGCCGTACTTGGCCTGGTAGCGCACGGCCGCGCGCACCTGCTCCAGCCCGTCGGCCACGCCCTGGCGGTAGTCGGTGTCCATCAGCCCCGGGCGGAAGCCATTCTCGTCGCAGTGGCCGCCGGTGATGCCGATGGCGTGCGCCGCCACCTGCATCCGCGGGCCCACCGCGTATCCTCCGTCGATCGCGGTGCGCAGCGCCACGTCGTCGAAGTTGGGCGATCCGAGGACGCGCACGGTGGTGAAGCCGTTCATCAGCGTGCGGCGCGCGTTCTCGGCGCCCAGGATGGCGCCGAACGAGGGGAAGTCGCGCACGGCGGCGTCGTTGCTGCCGGGGTCGTTCAGCGCGCGCCCGATGATGTGCACGTGCGCGTCGATGAACCCCGGCAGCAGCGTGGCGTCGCCCAGATCGATCACCCGCGCGCCGGCCGGCTCCGTGACCGCGCCCTGGCGGCCGACGGCCACGATGTGGTCGTCGGTCACCACCACCTCGCCGTTGGCGATGGGCGCGGCGCCGGTTCCGTCGATGACCCGCGCGGCGCGGAGCACCACCGTGCCGGTGCCCTTCACGGGATACGAGGCCTGCGCGTGCAGCGCGGGCGCGAGCAGCGCCGCGGCGGCGGCCGCGGCCAGGGTGGTGCGGATCAACGGGTCCTCCGTGGGTCGGATTGGGCCGGAAACGGCGGGTGATTCAGGGAGATGGGGAGAGATGATGATTCCCGCGCGCGCCGGCGGCAAGGTGAGGCGGAGATGGAAATCGGGCGCGCGGCGTGGATACTATCCGCCGGGCACGCCGCCAGCGAGGGATGGACGCGGAATGTCGCGGCCCCGATCTTGTGGCGGGGGCGATGGGATTCACCACGACGGCGGGGGACGATGACGCAGCGGTGGCTGGAGCACACGGTGGCGGACGACGAGGCGGGGCGCACGGTGCAGGAGGTGCTCACCGGGCCCATGCAGGTGTCGCGGCGGATGATCCAGAAGCTCACCCGCGCCCACGGCATCCTGCTGAACCGCAAGCCCGCGTTCCTGGCCCGCAAGGTCAGGGCGGGCGACCTGATCGCCGCGCGCGTGGGCGTGGACGAGTACACGGCGCTGCAGCCGGTCGACATGCCGCTGGCCATCGTGCACGAGGACGAGGACGTGCTGGTGATCGACAAGTCGCCCTTCGTGCTGGTCCACCCCACCTCGCCCGGGCAGACGGAAACGCTGTCGCACGGGATCGTGCACCACTTCGAGCGCAGCGGGGTGAAGGCGAAGGTGCGGCCGGTGCACCGCATCGACCGCGACACGTCGGGGCTGGTGCTGTTCGCCAAGAGCGCCGTGGCCCACGCGCGGCTGGACGCGCAGCTGCGCGAGGGCGGCATCGGGCGCGTGTACCAGGCGCTGGTGGACGGCGTGGTGGCCGACGACGCGGGCGAGATCGACGCCGCCATCGGCCGCGACCCGCGCCAGCCCAACCTGCGCACCATCCGCCCGGGCGGCGAGCCCGCGCGCACCCGCTTCCGCGTGCTGGAGCGCCTCGCGCGCGCCACGCTGCTGGAGCTGGAGCTGGACACCGGCCGCACGCACCAGATCCGCGTGCACATGGCGCACGCCGGGCATCCCGTGCTGGGCGACCGCCAGTACGGCCGCGCGGGGCTGTCGCTCATCAAGCGCCAGGCGCTGCACGCGTCCCGCCTCTCCTTCACCCACCCCGCCACCGGCGAGCACGCCACCTTCGACGCCCCGCTCCCGCCGGACATCGCCGCGGTGATCGAGCGGTTGCGCGCGGGGTGATCGATCTGAATTCTGCCGCGATTCCCCGGTATGATGTCATCCTGAGTCGAACACCGCGCTGCGCGCGACCACGGCGGATGAAAGGAGATTGGTCGTGAGCGCTGATGCCACAGAATGAGCGGATCAGCCTCGCGCAGTTTGCGAGGCTTCCCGTAGTTGTTGCTGCGACTTCAGTCGCCGGTGGGGGGCCAGGCCGCGAACTTTCTATTCAGGCCG
>NZ_DATIND010000007.1 GCF_035474595.1 Longimicrobium sp. | reverse complement strand
AGCCGCGCGGCGTCCGTGAGCGCCGTGAGCGCCTCGGCTCCCAGCATGCCGCGCTTTCCCGGGCGGCGGTTGGTCGCGCGCAGCGCCAGGAAGGGGAAGAGCGCCGCATCGTCCTCCAGCCCCGCCTCTCCCGGCTCGAAGGTGAGCGCCGCAGCCACGGAGAGGTCGCGCGGGCGGGGGAAGGGCTCCATCCGCAGCCGCACGCCGCGGTGCGCGGCCGCGATGGCGATGTTCTCCACCGCCGCGCCGAGCGCCAGGTGCGCCGCGCGGTGCGAGGGGTCGAGCAGGGACGCGGAGCGCGCGCGGTCGTGCAGCACCCAGAGCCGCTCGCCGTCCCAGTTGAAGCGCCACGGCTGGCGGTTGGCGGCCGACGGCGCCAGGATGCCGTGCTCCACGCAGAAGCGCACCAGCTCGGGGATGCGGCCGTCCACGCCCACGAGGGCGCGCCGCGGCGCCCACCCCGGCGCAGCGGTGATCGGCGTCACGCGCGCGCCGCCGTCGGCCAGGATGGCGGCCGCGTCCACCCGCCGCCGTCCGCCGGGAAGCGGCTGCCCCAGCGCCAGCCGCCGCACCGCCACGGCCACCGCGGCCGAGCCCAGCGCCGCGTCGGACGCCAGCACCGGGAGCGCGGTGATGGTGCGGCGGATCTCCACCACCGACGCGGCGGTGCGCACCGAGGCGCGGTCCGCCTCGGTGATGGCGAGCTCCACGGCCATGCGCTCGCCGTCGTCCATCTTCCGCACCCTGGCGGCGGTGATGTCGCCCGCGCGGCCGTGGAAGAGCGGCGCGTCCGGCTCCAGGTCGAAGCGCTCCACCTCCACCGTGCCCCGGTCGCCCGCGGCGGTGAGCACGGGGATGCCGCGGGCGCGGGCGCGCTCGCGCAGCAGCACGCGGGCGTACAGGTCGCTGCAGGCGTCGATCACCGCGTGCAGGGGCACGTCGCCGCCCAGGAAGTCGTCCGCGTTCTCCTCGCCCAGCCCCTCGTGGAAGAGGGTGACGCGGGCGTACGGGTCGGCCTCGGACACCTGCCGCGCGGCCAGCACCGTCTTCGGCACGCCCAGGTCCTGCACGCCGGCGCGCAGGCGGTTCAGGTCGCCCAGCCACGCCTCCTCGGCGTCGGCCAGCTTCAGGTGCCCGCACGCGCCCTCCAGCGCCAGCGTGAGCGCCACGGCGTTCCCGGTCGTCAGTCCCACGATCCCCACGTGGAAGCCGGCCAGGCGCCGCTGCTCGTCGGCGCTCACCTGGTGGCGGTTGCGGTCCAGCCGCAGCTCGGCGTACTCGGCCGGGGGAAGGACGTGCACCATCCGCCCGGACCAGGGAAAGAACACCCAGCGCCCGAACGCCGCCGGGTCGGTGTCGCCCAGCAGCGCCGCGCGGCCCTCGGCCAGCTCGCGCGCGGACAGGTCGCCGCGGCGCGCGCGCACGCGCACCAGGTCCTCGATCTGCCGCTCGATGGTGTCGTGGAGGTGGCGCACCTGCCCGGAAGCCACGAGATGGTTCATCCGCTCGTTGTCGGCGGTGCGCGCGCGGTCCAGCACCAAGGGCCACGACGCGGCGTCGCCCCAGCCTTCCTCTGTATGGATCAGGTCGTTGGCCAGCATGGTTTGATGTTGCTCCTGCCATGGGTATAAGGCCGGCGGGGAACCCCAGGTGACTCCGAGGGATTCCCCGCCGACGACCCCCGCTTTGGCAACGGACGGGCCGTCGTCACCCGTTTCCGTGCAAACCGCCGGTTGGCAGATAGTTAGCGGGAGTGACAAATACGCATAAAGATGCATCACGATGCATAAATGTGGGACACGCCGGGTACAGATTGGGGAGCGCGTGCCGCACGATGCGCAGGTTCCACGGAAGTTTCATCGGGGTTGCGGGAGATGGAGATGAAGAAGGATCTCACATGGAGGGAACGGAGGGAGCGGAGGAGCGGCGCGCGGAGGATGGCTTTGGGTGGCGGCTGATCCAGATCGGAAATTTGCATGAGGTTACAGCTGGTCCAGATCCCAAAATACAAGTGAACCCGCGGCTACAACGGCACGCAGTCCGCCTTCGCGGACTTCCCTCTGAAGCATCGGTGTGGTCCACAGACGTGCATCCCCGCGTCTCTGCGTGAGCCTCCTCTTCTAGCTTCTGAATGCATGATCCACCTTGGAGTGACGAGACCGTGCTCCATGCGTATTTAGATCTAAATGTCTCAATTATATCGACAGTCGAGAAGAGGATGATGGGAATGCATATTCTCACGGGGCGTATGAGGGCGGTACTGTCCGCGTATAAGGCTGATCCCGACCCGTGTAGCAGATAAAACATATCTTTATACCCATTGCGAGCGGTTCGGGATCTTTATACGATTGTGGCGTGAATCGAACCGGCCGGGTCGATGCTCCCCGGGAGCGAACCTCCCCCACCAGAGATCCACCGCCCCGCGCGCTCACGAACCCGCGCGGAGCCAAAAGCCCGAGGACCATGAAGCCGAACCAGCTCCGGCGAGGCGCCCTGCTGCGCCTCGTCCCGGCGGGCGTTGCCCTGCTCGCCGCCGCGTGCACCGACCGGAACGACCCACCACTCGCGCCGTCCGCCCTCTCTCCCGCCGCCGCGACGTCGCAGGCCGGCGACTTCTACTACTACGGAGACCGCAGGATCACGCTGGAGGTGGATCCCACGCAGCTGTCCGTGGAATCGGCCCTTCCGCCCCAGGCCGCCGCACGCGCGGTGCTGGCGACGATGGGGATGGACGTGCGCGGTGTGACCGCGCTTCCGCAGGCGCCCGGCCACTGGCTGCTGGCCGTGTCCGGCGGCGACGCCGTCCGGGCCCGCGCCGCCGCGCGCGCGCTCCGCGCCGACCCGCGGTTCGCGTTCGCGGCCAACGTGTTCCGCGGCGCGGGCACCGACTCGCGCGTGGTGCTGCTGGACCGCGTGGCGGTGCGGCTGCAGGACGGCGCTACCCGCGCCGACGTGGCCAAGCTGAACGCCGAGTACGGCACCCGCGTGGTGCGCGAGCCCGTGGAGGCCGAGCCGGACGTGTGGTGGCTGGCGTACCCCCGCGGGGGCGACCCGCTGGAGATCGCCGCGCGGCTGGAGGAGGACCCGCGGGTGCGGTGGGCCGACGCCGACAAGGTGCAGGACCGCCGGCTAATGGCCGTGCCCACCGATCCGTTCTTCGGCGACGAGTACTACGCGCGCAGCACGCAGACGGTGAACGGCGTGCGCGTGGACATCAACGCCGTGCCTGCGTGGGACCTGACGCTGGGCGCGTGGGCGCCGTCGGCCGGGCCGTTCCTGCTGGCGGTGGTGGACGACGGCGTGGACACGTCGCACCCGGACTTGGGCTACATCAACAGCTGGGGCTATAACGCCTTCATCGGCCAGTTCGAGTGGACCTACTCCGGCTGCACCTCGTGCTCGCTGAGCCCGGGCGGCAGCTATTCGCACGGGACGCACGTGTCCGGCGTCATCAACGCGCAGCACAACAACGGCATCGGGCTGGCGGGGATCGCCCCGGCGGCCGCGATCATCTCCGTGCGCATCTTCGACGACAATGGCGCTCCGGCGTCGGACAACCAGATCGCGCAGGCGCTGAACACCGCGTGGTACAACGGCGCGCAGGTGATGAACAACAGCTGGGGCGGCGGCCTGGAGAGCACCGCCATCACCACCGCCATCGGCCGCGCGGTCACTGAGGGGCGCGGCGGCAAGGGCACGGTGATGGTGTTCGCAGCGGGGAACACGTCGCGCCGGAGCGCGGGAAGCATCGGGGGCGTGCAGTACCCCGGCACGCTGTCGAACGTGCTCACGGTCAGCGCCATCAACCGCAGCGGCACCCCCACCGACTACGCGCCCGACGGCGCGGCCATCGACGTGGTGGCGCCCAGCGGCCACACCACCGGCCGCTGCATCGGCGACGTGGTGACCATCGACATCGTGGGGTCGCGGGGGTGTAACGACGGCCCGGGCGGCTCGATCGACTACAGCGGCACCTTCTCCGGCACCTCGGCGGCGGCGCCGCAGGCTGCCTCGGTGGCCGCCATGGTCCTGTCGCGCAACGGCACGCTCACCGAACTGCAGGTGCGCGATCGGATCAAGGCGGGCGCCGATCCGTGGGGCACGGCCAACACCTATGGCGCGGGAAAGCTGAACGCCTACCGCGCGCTGGTGGGGCGGGTGAGTGGGTCGATCTCGGGACCGGCCTTCTTCTCCACGCCGGGCACCGGCACCTGGACAGCAAACCCGAGCGGCGGGCTGGGAGGCTACACCTACCAGTGGGAGGTCAGCGAAGACAACGGACTCTCCTGGCAGGCACTGGGCACCGCACAGACACAGGTGTACGGGGTGATCGAGAATGACGTGCTGCGGTTGCGGGTGACGGTGCGCGACGCCGGCACCGACGACCACCGCGCGACCAGCACCATCATCGTCCGGGGCCCGGCCACCGACGAGGACGGCAACCTCTGCCCGCCAAGCACGCGCGCGTGCTGAACTGAGCCCCGTTCCGCGAGGAAAAAAACGGGATCACGCAGAGAAGCGGAGGAGCGGAGAAGATGGTTCTCCGGTTCTCCGCTTCTCCACATGATCGGAAGTCCTGTAGCGGATCTGGATCAGTCCACCGCGAACGTCACCCTTACCACCGCGGTGACGTCCTTGTCGAGCGACGAGGTGTCGTTCATCCCGTAGTCGCTGACTTCCGTCGAGTTGCGCGGGGTGACCTGGAAGACACCCATCTTCGCGCTGCGGACGGAACCGACGGTGGCGCCGGCGGCCTTGGCGATGGCCTCGGCGCGGGCGCGGGCGTCGCGGGTGGCATCGGCCAGCATCTCGCCGCGCACCTTTTCCAGCTGCGTGTACAGGTAGTCCACGCTCGAGGTGCTGAGCGGCACCCCCTGCGCGATCAGCTCGCTGGCGCGCTGCGAAAGCTGGGTCACGCGCGCCACGTCGGCCGAGCGCACCTCGATGCGCTGGGTGACCTTGTAGCCCAGCAGGTCGCTGGTGTTGGCGCCGTTCTCGGCGGTGCGGTAGATGGCCTCGGTCTCCAGCGGCTTCACGCTCACCGCGCTGTCGGCGATGCCGTTGGCGCGCAGGAACGCGCGCAGGCGCTGCGCGTCGCCGGCCACCTCGGCGCTGGCGCCCTGCAGGTCGGGGCCCTGGATGGAGATGGCGCTCTTCCACACGCCGTAGTCCGAGCGCACCTGCTTCTTGAAGCTGCCGGTGACCTCGATCTGGTCGCCCGCGCGCTTCACCGACTTCAGCGTGGCGGCGCCGATCAGCGCGGCCAGCACCAGCCCCAGGCCGAGCGCGACCATCCCCCAGAACAGCTGGGGGAATCGTTCCGATCTGACGGTCTCCATGGTGGGGTTTTCCGGGGGGATTGAAACGCCCGTCGGGGGCATTCCGCGCGGGCAGGGGGCCACGCCCGCGAGTGGTGCGGAATTGGACACCGGGGGCGATAAGAAGATCCAAAGCACGAAGTGCGCGAGTGCGTGAGTGCGGGAGTGCGAGAGTGCGGACGGAAGATCCGTGAGCCGCGCGGCGTTGGTGCGGGACATCCTACGGTGCTCGCCGCGGGCGGCGCTCACCCCGCGCCTTGGAGCGCTCGCCCTCTCCCGACAGCAGGAGAGGGTGGTCGGCGCGGCCTGCAACCTGTGGCGCGTGGTCTGACGTGCGCTCGACGGAGGCGCGGACCCGCTGGCGTGAGGTCACACGATCGCATCTCCATCTCGACATTGGGCGCGGCGGCACGGAACTCCGCGCAGGCGGAGTGTGTGCCGTTGTAGCCGCGAGTTCACTCGCATTTTACACCTCTACATCGCCATTCCCCCGCCCTCCGAATGGTCACATCCTGCATGCGCGTCGGGCGAGATTCGTCTGGCTCCGCACGGAACTTGAGATGCCGCATCCGCACCGATCACACGAGGAGGGGCGATGCCGGTCTGGCTGCAGGCGGGGGGATGGGGTTTCTTCGCGGGGGCGGCGCTCGTGCTGGGCGCGGCCATCGGGTGGTTCGTGCGCGTGCCGCAGCGCGTGATCGCGGCGGTGATGGCGTTCGGGAGCGGCGTGCTGATCTCCGCGCTCTCGTTCGAGCTGATGGACGAGGCATTCCGGCGCGGCGGCTTCGGCTCCACGGCGCTGGGGTTCCTGGGCGGCTCCGTGGTCTACACCGGGGCCAACAAGCTCCTGTCGATGCATGGCGCCAAGCACCGCAAGCGCTCGGGCGACAAGCATCCCTCGGCGGACGAGGCGGGGGGCGCGGCCATCGCCCTGGGCGCGCTGCTGGACGGCATCCCCGAGTCGATCGTGATCGGGCTCAGCATGCTGCGCGGCGGCGTGGTGAGCCTGGTGGCCGTCGCCGCCATCTTCCTCTCCAACGTTCCCGAGGGCCTTTCCAGCGCGGCGGGGATGAAGAAGGCCGGCCGCGGCGCCGCCTACGTCTTCGGCGTGTGGACGGCGATCGCCGTGGCGTCCGGCCTGGCCGCGCTGGCCGGCTACACGCTCTTCGACGCCGCCTCGCCCGAGGTCGTCTCCGCCACCACGGCGACCGCGGCGGGCGCGATCCTCACCATGCTCGTCGACACCATGATCCCCGAGGCGTTCGAATCCGCGCACGACTACGCGGGACTCATCGCCGTCGCCGGCTTCCTGGCCGCGTTCGCGCTGTCGAAGCTGGAGGGGTGAGGGCCGCATCGCCCGGGCGCGCCGCCGTCCTCGAGCCCGCCTTCCTGACGACTCTCGCCCCTATCCGGATCGGTCTACCCTCCGAGAGCGACGACGAGCGGCCAGCATCGGCGACAGGGGCCGCAAACAACGCGGACGTCGGTTTCCATCCCTACGTTCCCTACGTGTGAAATCCATTTCCATCTTCCTTCCTGTACGGCAGTTATACCGAATCCTGAGGCCGGTCGTGCGCCCGGCGAGCGCACGTGCGACCTCGCTTATAGATCCTTCGGCCTGCAATCGATCGTTCGAGGCAAGGACGGTGTGGCCGGTCTCAGGATGACGTCTTTCTGTGCGTTTTGTCATGCGCAGGTGATTGTCAGATTGAGGATTACGCGTGCGGGTGCGGGCCTGCCATGTAGAAGTTTGTCCCAGCGAGCGGCAGCATGTTGCGTCTGGAAACAAATGTTTAGAGGTTGGTGCGCCGCGATGTCCGCGGCGACCCACCCACCCAAGCAGTTCGGAGAATTCCCACATGAAGCGCCTGGCAGTACTCGCGGCCGCGGCAGCCCTCTGGGGTTGCGCGGACGCACCCCTGCAGCCCACGATCGCCACCCCCGCGCCCGCTCGCCACACCGGCATCACCGACCCGTGCGTGACCGAGGAAGACCCCATGGGCACCGAGTGCACGGGGACGGGTGACAGCATTCCCAACACCGGCAGCTTCTGGCCGCTCTTCGGCGAGCCGGGCGACCTGCCGTACCAGGCGGCCGGCGACCCCTTCCCGAGCTCGCCCGGCATCTACCTGGGCTGGGTGAAGCCGAGCGCCTGCTTCTCGGACGTGAACCGCGACGCCATCAACTACGACGCGGACCTGGACTGGCTGGACGACCGCTGCGAGCTGGAGATCGCGAAGGCTTTCGCGCCGAGCATGAAGTTCTCGGCCGACGACAACTGCCCCAAGGGCGAGCCGTACTGGGCCGCCAAGTACTTTCCCTCGCGCGCCATGGTGCGGGTGGCGTACATGCCGGCGTACTACCGCGACTGCGGAGCGCTGGGGCACGGGGGCGACTCGGAGTTCATCAGCGTGGAGGTGGTCTACGACGCGGCCACGCAGCACTGGCTGTTCAGCCGCATGTTCCTGTCGGCGCACTACGGCACGGTGAACGACCACAGCTCGTGGCGGAGCTGGACGGAGGCCCAGTACACGTGGCGGTCGCGGGCGCACCCCACCGTGTGGATCGCCATCAACAAGCACGGCAACTACTACTCGAAACCGGACTGCGACGCCTGGTTCGACGGGTGCAACTGGAACGCGTCGTTCGCCCTGCGCTTTCCCGTGGACCCGAACCACAACGTGGGCAGCCGCCACGTGCACTTCAAGGACGCGGTGTACAGCGAGAAGCAGCCCACGGGGGTGAACCCCCTCCGCGTCGAGTACATGTGGACCGCGGTGAGCTTCCGCGGCTGGCAGTGGGACACCTCCGGCACGCCACCGCGGCCCTACGGCGACTGGCTGAGCCAGCAGCAGTTCGAGGTCTACTGGGACGGCAGCCTGTCCAGCACGCCGGAATCCGGCCCCGGCCCCGACGCGCCGCCGCGCACGCCCACCGGCCCGACGTACTGATCGGGCACTGAACGCCGCGGAGTCCCGTACGGACAGGGGCGCCGGATGCAACGGAGCCCCGCCGTCACCGGCGGGGCTCCGCTCGTCCATCAACTCGCCGGATCGGATCCAGATCCCTGAGCTTCGTGCGTCTCCCCGGCATCGCACCCTCTCCGGCCGGCTTAGGCCGTCCACCTCTCCCGTACCGGGAGAGGTAGCCATCCCGCATCACTGCCACGCTGAACCATCATGGCTACCTGAGGCTGCAGGCCGCGCCGGTGCTGGACAGCCCCCCTCGCCCGGAACGGGAGAGGGCGAGCGCTCCAAGGCGTGGGGAGAGGCAGCGATGGCTCGGACGCCCAGAGGTGCCTGATCCACGTCAGAGGAAAAATCCCCCGCCCGCTCGTCCTTCAAGACAAGACTCTTGACAATCGATTTGCCAATACGTATTAGCTAATACGCATTAGCAAATCACCCCGCCTGCCCCGCATGCCGAACAGCCAGCCCCGACCCGTCACGACCCACGACGTCGCCCGGAAGGCGGGGGTTTCGCAGGCCACGGTGTCGCTGGTGCTCAGCGGCAACCCGCGGGCGCGCGTGGCCGCGGCGACGCGCGAGCGGGTGATGGAGGCCGCCGAGGCGCTGGGGTACCGCCCCAACATCCTGGCGCGCGGGCTGGTGCGCGGGCGGTCGTACGCGATCGGCGTGGTGGTGCCGGACCTGACGAACCCGTTCTACCTGGACGTGGTCACCGGCGCGCAGCGCGTCGCTTCGGAAGCGGGATACGCGGTCCTGCCCGGCGACACGCGCGAGAGCACGCCGATCCGGCACCTGGAGGCGCTGCGGGCGCGGCAGGTGGACGGCGTGATCATCGACGGGGTGGGCGCGGCCAGCCTGCCGCACGACGCGCTGAGCGACCTGAAGGTGGTGGTGGTCGACGAGCCGTCGGAGCGCTGGCCGGGAGTGGCGAGCGACGCGCTGGCGGCGGGGCGGATGGCGGCGGAGCACCTGATCTCCCTCGGCCATCGCAAACTCGCCTTCATCGGCCCCGCGACCGACGTGCACGGCTTCCGGATGCGCGAGCGCGGCTTCTTCCAGGCGCTGCGCGAGGCGGGGATCGCGCTTCCGCACGAGTGGCTGCGCCGCACGCCGCCCACGGTAAGCGGGGGGCAGAAGGCGATGAAGAGCCTGCTGGCGGCCCGCGAGCGCCCGACCGGCGTCTTCTGCGCCAACGACCTGATCGCGATGGGGGCGCTGAAGGCGGCGCTGACGGCGAAGGTCGCAGTCCCCGGCGAGATGTCGATCGTGGGGTGCGACGACGTGGAGATGGCGAGCTTCGTCACCCCCGAGCTGACCACCGTCGCCATCCCCGCCCGCGAGCTGGGCGCCCGCGCCGCGCGCCTCCTCCTCCGCCAGCTGGACGGCCAGGAGGTCTCGGTGAAGCCGACGAAGCCGCTGCCGGTGAAGCTGGTCCGGCGCGGCACCACGGCGGAGCCGAGGGAATAGGGGACAGGGACGCCCCGATCCACTCAGGACTCAGGACTCAGGACTCAGGACTCAGGACTTAGGACTTAGGACTTAGGACTTCAGTTCTGGTTTTCCACTTTCGCACTCTCGCACCTTCGCACTCTCGCACCGTGCGCAACGCAACCATCACCGCCACCGGCTCCTTCGTCCCCGCGCGCGTCGTCGCCAACGCGGAGCTGTCGGCCGCGCTGGGCGAGGACATCGACGCGTTCGTGTCGGCGACGCTGGGGATCCGCGAGCGGCGGTGGTGCGCGCCGGGCGAGTCCACCGCCGACCTGGCCGAGCAGGCCGCCCGCGCCGCGCTGGCCGACGCCGGGCTGTCGGCCGGGGACGTCGACCTCCTCATCGTCTCCACCGACACGCCCGAGTACGTGTCGCCCGCGACCTCGTCCGTCCTCCACGGCCGTCTGGGGATGCGGAATACGGCGGGGACCTTCGACGTGAACAGCGCCTGCGCCGGCTTCGCGACCGCGCTGGACGCCGCGTGGAAGTACGTTCGCGCGGACGAGCGCTACCAGCGCGTGCTGGTCGTGGCCGTCTACGCGATGTCGAAGTATCTCGATCCCACCGACAAGAAGACGGTGACGATCTTCGCGGACGGCGCGGGCGCGGTGATGGTGGAGCTCAGCGACGAGCCCGGCATCCTCGCGAGCGAACTGTACGCCGACGGGTCGCTGGCGCCGGGGATGGGCGTGTTCGCCGGCGGCACCGCGGAGCCCATCACCGTGGACGTGCTGAACGACGGCGTCCGCAACCGCCTGCGTTTCGTCACGAAGTATCCCAAGGAAGTCAACGAGGAGGGGTGGCCGCGCATCGCGCGCTCCGTCCTGGGCCGCATCGGGAAGACGGTGGAGGACGTGGACCTGTGGCTGTGGACGCAGGTGAACCGCTCGACCATCGAGATGGTGATGGACCGCCTGGGCGTGCCGATGTCGAAGGCGCACACGGTGATGGAGAAGTGGGGATACACCGGCTCCGCCTGCCTGCCGATGGCGATGGACGACGCCGCGAAGGCGGGCCGGCTCCATCCGGGCGACCTGGTGCTGCTGACCGGCTCGGGGGCGGGGCTGTCGATGGGATGCGTGGCACTGCGCTGGAACCCGGTGCGGAGCGCGCGATGACGACCGCCGCCCGCGCCTTCCTGGACCGCGCCGCGCGCCACCCCGGCCGCGCCGCCTACCGCGCGCTCGCGGCCGGCGGCGCCCCGCGCGACGCGGCGATGACGTGGGGCGCGTGGGCCGCCGACGCCCGCCGCTTCGCCGCGGCGCTGGTGGCGGACGGGGTAAAGCCGGGCGAGTCCGTCGCCATCCTCGCGGGGACGGGGACGCTCTGGCCGGTGGCCGACCTGGGCGTGCTGCTGGCCGGCGGCGTCAGCGTGGGGATCTATCCCACCAGCGCGCCCGCGCAGGTGCGGCAGATCCTGGCCGACTGCGCCGCGCGCGCCCTGGTCGTCGACGACGCGGAGCAGCTGGCGAAGGCGCTGGCCGCGCGCGACGACCTCCCGCATCTCCGCACCCTCGTCGCCGTGGACGCGTTCGCGGAGGGCGTCATCGGATGGGATGCGTGGCTGGAGCGCGGGGGCGAGGCGCTGGCGGCCGGGGCGGGCGCGGAGATCGACCGCCGCGTGGCATCCGCATCTCCCGGCGACACGGCGGTCCTGATCTACACCTCCGGGTCGACGGGCGAGCCGAAGGGGGCGGAGCTCTCGCACCGCAACCTCCTCGCGTCCGCCGCGTCGATCGTGGAGGCGCTGGGGCTGACGGAGCGCGACACGACCCTCTCCTTCCTCCCCTTCTGCCACGCCGCCGAGCGCGTCTTTGGCCTGTACACGCGCATCGCCTGCGGGATGGAGGCGGCGCTGGTGCCGGACCACACGCGGGTGTGGGAGGCGGCCCGCGTCTACGCGCCCACGCTCTTCGGCGGGCTGCCGCGCTTCTACGAGAAGGCATACGAGGCGCTGCACGCCGAGCACACGGCGTCGGCGGGCGAGGGGCGCGCGCGGTGGGACCGCGTGGTCCAGCTCGGGGTGACGCGGTCGCGGCTGGTGCAGGCGCGCGCCTTCGTGCCGCCCACGCTGGAGCAGGAGTGGCGCGAGCTGGGGGCGCCGCTGTTCGAGCGCGCGCGCACGCTCTTCGGCGGGCGCATCCGCCGGGCCACCAGCGGCGGCGCGGCGCTCCCGCGCGAGGTGGCCGAGTACCTGGACGCGCTGGGGATCACTGTCCTCGGCGCGTACGGGCTGACCGAGCACCTGTGCGTGGCGATGAACCGCCCCGACGCCTACCGCTTCGACGCCGCGGGGCAGGCCATGCCGGGGACGGAGATCCGCGTGGCCGAGGACGGCGAGATCCTGGTGCGCCGCGGCGAGCTCTCCTTCTCCCGCTACCACGGCCGCCCGCGCGCCAGCGAGGAGGCGTTCACGCAGGACGGGTGGCTGCTGACCGGCGACCTGGGCGAGCTGCTGGACGACGGCGCGCTGCGCGTGACGGGGCGGAAGAAGGAGCTGATCGCGCTCAGCACGGGGAAGAAGGTGGCGCCGCTCCCCATCGAGGCCGCGCTGGCGCAGGATCCGTGGATCGGGCAGGCCATGCTGTACGGCGAGGGGCAGAAGTTCATCTCCGCCCTCATCTCGCTGCGCCCGTCGATGCTGCGGCGCTGGGCAGGCGCGAACGACCAGGCGGACGGCAGCCACGGGAATGGCGATGGCGACGGCGTGCTGCGCGACCCCGAGCTGCTGACGCGGGTGCAGGCCGCGGTGGACCGCGTGAACGCCGGCCTCAGCCGCACCGAGCGCATCCGACGCTTCGTGGTCATCGGCCGCGAGCTGACCGCCGAGGACGGCGACCTGACGCCCACGCTGAAGCTCCGCCGCACCGTGGTCGCCGAGAAGTTCCGCGGCGAGCTGGACGCCCTCTACCAGAGCGCAGGATGACGAAACGGCTGGCCCTCGGCACCCTGGTTCTCGCGGCGCTCGCCATCCTGGCGGCGTACGCGTCGGCCTTCCTTCCCGGCGGCGCGCCCAAGTGGGCGCCCTGGCCCATGGCGCTGGGGATGCCCGCCGCGCTGGTGGCCATCATGGTGCTGGGCGCCGCGCGCAACGGGCGCGTCGGAAAGCTGGCGCTCCCCTTCGCCTTCTCGGGGCTGGTGCTGGCGACCGGGTTCGCGCTCGCCCTGGCCCTCCCGGCGGACGAGCGGGCGGCGTCGCCGCTGTACGGCGGGCTTCCGCTGCGCGCGGCCATCGTCATCTACGGCATCGGCATCCTCCCCATCGTCGTCCTTCCCATCGCCTACGCGCTGACCTTCAGCGAGCAGACGCTGAACGCGGACGACCTGGAGCGCGTCCGCCGCGCCGGCGAGGAATGGGCGCGGGCGAAGGCATCTCCATCTCCCGCCCCTGACGCGAAGCCGAGGTTGCACGACACCCTGCGCGACGAGCCGGTGCCCGCGATCCCGGCGGTGCGCGGATGAGCGGGGCGCTGCCGCACGTGGCGCATCCGGCCATCGTGGCCGTGGCCGCCGCGTACTTCGCGATCGTGGTGATGATCAGCGTGTGGGCCACGCGCCGCACGAAGACCGCGAGCGACTTCTTCGTCGCCGGCCACGGGATCGGCCTGGTCGCGCTGACGGTCGCCTCGGTCTCCACTTCCGTCTCGGGGTTCGCGTTCATCGGCGGGCCGGGGCTGATCTACAGCATCGGGCTGGCGGCGATGTACATCGTCCTTCCCGCGTCGGTGACCAACGTGATGGGCGCGTGGGTGCTGGCCAAGCGGATGCGCCTGCTGGGCGAGGCGCGCGGCCTGATGACGGTGCCCGACGCCATCGGCGCGCGCTACCGCTCGCCCGCGGCGCAGGGGCTGAGCGGCGTCGCGATCCTGATCGGGATCATCGGCTACATGGCCACCAACGCGCTGGCGATGGGCGTGGTGATCGACGCCATCTTCGGGGTGGGGATCGCGTGGGGGATCTGGATCGGGATGGGGGTGACGCTGGCGTACTCGGTGGCGGGCGGGATCCTGGCGGGGATCTACGTGGACGTCTTCCAGGGGACGCTGATGGCGGCCGCGTCGGTCCTCGTGTTCCTGGCGGTGCTGAAGGTGGGCGGCGGGCTGGGCGGCATCAGCACCCACATCCTGGCGCACGACCCGGGGTTCCTGTCGCCGTGGGGGAAGGCGGCGCCGCTGGCCGCGCTGTCGTTCTTCCTGGTGTTCGGGCTGGGCTCGCTGGGCCAGCCGCAGGGCGTGCACAAGTACTACATGCTGAAGGACCCGCTGCAGCTGCGCTGGTACCCGCTGCTGAAGACGCTGGGGCTGATCCTGGTCCTCCTCCTCTACTTCGGCGTCGGAGTCGGCGTGAAGTCGCTGGTCGCCCGCGGCGCGCTGGCCCCGCTCACGGCGCCGGACACGGCCACGCCCACGTTCCTGCTGCGCTTCACCCCGGTCATCCTGGCGGCGCTCGTCTTCTCCGGCGTGGCGGCGGCGACCATGAGCGCGGTGAACTCGTTCATCAACATCGCCGCGGCGGTGGTCACGCACGACCTGCCGCTGGCCCTGGGCCGCACGCCGCGCAACGAGCTGAAGTGGGGCCGCATCTCCACCGCCGTGCTGGCCGTGGCGGCCGCGGTGCTGGCCCAGTTCTCGGGGTCGATGGTGGCCTTCCTGGGGATCTTCGGATGGGGATTGTTCGCCTGCACGCTGGTTCCCGCGCTGGCCATCGGGCTGAACTGGGAGGGGGCGACGAAGGAGGGCGCGCTGGCCTCGATCGCCACCGGGCTGGCGGTGACGCTGTCGTTCGAGACGCTGGCCTACTTCAAGGTCTACAGCTTCCCGGCCGGGGTGACGGTGAGCGGGCTGTCGCTGGTTCTGTCGATCCTCGTCTTCTTCGCGGTCAGCTGGCTCACCCGCACCCGCGCCGCGGCGCAGATCGATCCGGACGTGCGGCTGGTGATGAGCGTGTGAAAGTGCTGAGTGCTGAAGGGCGAGAAAAGAAGTCCTGAGTCCTGAGTCCTAAGTCCCAAGTAAAAGATTGGGATCCGGATGATGGGAAGGCAGGCACGGAGTTGAAGTCCGAAGGACTGTGTGCCGTTGTAGCCGCCACTTCAGTGGCACCTTCGGCCAGGAGGAAGCGAGCGGGCGGATTCGCCCGGCTCTCGGACGAACGAACGATTTTGAGCGAGCAGCGGATGCGCCTGGAAGAGATCGCCGTCGGGCAGACGGCCGAGTTCGCGAAGACGGTGACGGAGACCGACGTGGTGCTGTACGCCGGCATCACGGGCGACTTCAACCCCGCGCACGTGAACGCCGTGGAGGCGGACGCCGGGATGTTCGGCGGGCGGATCGCGCACGGGATGCTGTCGGCCGGCTTCATCAGCACCGTGCTGGCGATGCGGCTTCCCGGCCCGGGCACCATCTACCTCTCGCAGAACCTGCGCTTCGTCCGCCCGGTCCGCATCGGCGACACGGTGACGGCCCGCGTCGAGGTGGCCGAGGTCATCGCCCCGAAACGCCGCGTTCGCCTCGCCACCACCGTCATCAACCACCGCGGCGAAACGGTGATCGACGGCGAGGCGATGGTGATGCTCCCCGAACCCCGCGCCTCCCCGATCCCCATCTCCCAACCGGAGATGGTGGACCGCGAGCCGGCAGCAGTCGGAGCGAGCTGAAAGCCGGTCCCAAGCTGAGTTCACTTAGGACTTAGGACTTAGGACTTAGGACTCAGCACTCAGCACTCAGCACTCGGCACTCGTAGTTGAAGTCCAACCCGTGCGCACGCGACCGCGTCGCACACCGTGTCCCCAACATGGAGACTCCTTCCATGAGCAGCAGCGGCACCCTGCGCCAGGCCTGGCGCGCACTCCTGCTGGCGGCGGTCCTGGCGCTCCTGCCGGCGTTCGCGGCCGCGCAGACCGGCACCATCCGCGGCACCGTTTCCGGGCCGGACGGCCGCGCCGTCTCGGCGGCGCAGGTCAGCATCACCGGCACCCGCTTCAGCACCGTGGCCAACACGCTGGGCCAGTTCACCCTGGGCGGCGTGCCGCAGGGCGTGCACCGGCTGCGCGTTTCCATGCCCGGCTTCGTGGCGCACAACAGCGACGTCACCGTGCGCCCGGGCGAGGAGACGCTCGTCTCCGTCCGCCTCGAAGAGAACAACGTGGAGCTGGACGCCATGGTGGTGTCGGCCAGCCGCCGCGCCGAGCGCCGCTCCGAGAGCCCCGCCACCATCACCCGCGTGAGCGCCGAGCAGCTGGCCGAGACGCCGGGGAACGCCTTCGTGGGCGCGCTGAAGCAGGCCACCGGGCTGGACTTCGTGCAGGTGGGGATGACCAGCGTGGCGGTGAACGCGCGCGGCTTCAACTCGTCGTTCAACAACCGCATGCTCATGCTGGAGGACGGCCGCATCGGCGTGCTTCCCGAGAACGGGCTGCCGGTGGGCTCGTTCACCCCCATCCCCAAGATCGACCTCTCGGGCATCGAGGTGGTGGTGGGCCCCGGCAGCGCGCTGTACGGCGCCGACGCGTCCAACGGCGTGCTGACGCTGCAGAGCAAGGACCCGCGCGACTATCCCGGCATGAGCTTCGAGGTGACCGGCGCCAACCGCTCGTACTACGACCTGCAGGGGCGCGTGGCCGGGGCGCGGGGGAACTGGGGATACAAGCTGTCGGGCGAGTGGAACTCGTTCAACGACTGGAGCAACCGCATCCACTCGTCGGGCGCCACCGGCGTGTGGGAGACCTCGGTCGGTGACACGTCGGGGCTGGACTGGAACAGCAACGTGCTGCGCGGCTACGGCCAGCTGATCCGCTACGCGGGCGACGCGCAGCTGTCGCTGACGGGCGGCTACAGCCGCACCAACGGCGTGGGCCAGACCAACGTGGGGCGCAACCAGCTGGTGGACTGGACGTACAACGTGATCCAGCTGCGGGCCACCAACCCGCACTGGTACGCCAGCGCCTACCGCACCGAGAGCAACGCCGGCGACAGCTACGCGGCCAACCGCTACACCACCAACCGCGCCGCCACCCCCGGCACCATCAGCGACGACTCGGTGCGGCGGATGAGCGACTGGCCCAGCGACGGGCAGCTGTACGCGGCCGAGGTGCAGAACAACTTCCGCGTCCTGCCGCTGCTGAACACGCAGGTCACCTGGGGCGGCCAGTATCGCCACGACATCGTGAGCAGCGACCGCCAGTGGCTGACCGACCGCCTGACCGGCGAGGACCTGAAGATCGACCAGTGGGGCGTGTACGCGCAGACCGAGACGCCGCTGCTGCCCCAGCTGCGCCTGCTGCTGGCCGCGCGCTACGACGACCACGAGAACTACGACCCGCAGTTCTCGCCCAAGGCCGGCCTGCTCTTCACCCCGGTGCAGGGACACACCTTCCGGCTCTTCTACAACCGCGCGTTCAAGAGCCCCAGCACCCTGCAGACCAACTTCTGGATCCCCAACTTCGTCAGCGTGTTCGGGGTGTTCGGCAACCGTGACGGCATCACCGTGCGCAAGGCGTCGGACAACTCGGTGGTGCGCGTGTACAACCCGCTGGTTCCCGAGCGCAACACCACCTGGGAGGCGGGCTACAAGGGGCTCATCAACGGGCGGCTGTTCGTGGACGTGGCCGGGTACTACTCGCGCTACCAGAACTTCCTGAGCCCGCTGGTGACCATCGCCAACCCGTACGCCACGGGCGGCGCAGCCACCGTGGCGTACAACAACGCCGACAACCAGCCGTTCGTGAGCGAGACCAGCCAGCCGCAGGTGGTGCTCACCTACTTCAACCTGGGCAACGCCACCATCTACGGCACCGACGCCTCGCTGGGGTACATCCTGAGCCCCAGGGTGGACTTCACCGGCACGGTGTCGCTGCTGAAGCTGGACCGCATCACCGGCATCAACACCAACCTGGCCACCGACCGCGAGGCCACCGCGCTGAACTCGCCCACCAGCAAGTTCACGCTGGGCGTGCACGCGCGCGACCTGGGCCGCTGGAACGGCGGGGCCACCTTCCGCTACGTGAACGGCTACCGCTTCAACTCGGGGATCAACAAGGGCCACATCCCCACCTTCAACACGCTGGACGTGAACGTGGGGTACCGGCTGCCGCAGTTCCACTCGCAGCTGAACCTGGCGGTCGCCAACCTGTTCAACTGCCGCGCGAACGACGTCAGCCTGCCGGACGAGGGCGCGTCGTGCGGCTTCGGCGTGAAGCACACCGAGATGATCAACATGCCGGCGATCGGCACGATGGTGTTCCTGGGCGTGCGGGTGGATACGAGGTGACGAGTGCGTGAGTGCGGAAGTGCGGAAGTGCGCTGGATTCGCTCGAGTCCAGCGCACTCCCGCACTCACGCGCTTCCGCACTTTCCTGTGGTTGCAGTGCTCCCGGAGTTCGCGCCCGAAACCCGTCCGGAGGAGCCGTCCATGCGCCGCACCCGCACCGCCGCAGTCCTGCTATCGACCGTTGCCATGCTTGCGCTGGGCGCCTGCTCCGCCGACGAGCTCCCCGAGGACCTGCCCGTTCCGCCGAAGCCCGCGATCATGGCGGCGGCCACGGGGACGTGGATCGACGGCACCTTCAGCAGCATCTACGGCGCGCGCTTCTACCGCGTCTACATCCCCTCCACGTACACGGGGACGGCGCGGCCGATGATGGTGATGCTGCACGGGTGCCTGCAGGACGGCTACGACTTCGCGGCGGGGACGCGGATGAACTCGTTCGCCGAGAGCCGCAACTTCATCGTCCTCTACCCCGAGCAGGGGACGGCGTACAACCCCGGCGACTGCTGGAACTGGTTCTACACCTCCAACCAGGTGCGCGGCTCCGGCGAGCCCAGCGTGATCGCGGGGATGATCGACTGGGTGAAGGCCCACTACGCCATCGACTCGAACCGCGTGGGCGTGGCCGGCTTCAGCGCCGGCGCCGCGATGGCGACGATCATGGCGTGCACCTACCCGGACCGGGTGCGGAAGCTGGCCGAGGTCGCGGGCGTGCAGTACGGCGCGGCGACGACGTCCAGCGGCGGGACGAACGCGATGCTGTTCGGCAGCATCTACGACCCCAACGCGATGGGGACGGACTGCTCCACGCGGCAGGCGACGGGCGGGAAGCGGGTGATCCCCACGCTGGTATTCCACGGCACCGCGGACGGCACGGTGAACCCGGTGAACGCCGCGCAGACCACGCAGCAGTGGACGCAGACCAACGACCTGGCCGACGGCAGCGACAACGGCAACGTCGACTACACGGCCGACGCCACGGTGACGGGCACGGCGTGCCGCGCGTACACGCGCTACGACTACAACAACAGCGCGAACGGCCAGACCGTGGTCCGCCGCTACGTGATCAGCGGGATGGACCACCGCTGGCCCGGCGGCAGCAGCGCCGGCACCTACACCGATGCCTGCGCCCCGGACGCCAGCCAGATCATCGTGGACTTCTTCGGGTTCTAGGGGATTCGGGGCAGGGTGGGGGCGGAAGATGCCACTGAAGTGGCGGCTACAACAGCACACAGTCCGCCTCCGCGGACTGGTCACGAGGTGAGCAGGAAAGACGTCATCCTGAGGCCGGCCACGCAGAAATTGCGGCGGCGAGGATGACGGCAGGCCGAAGGATCCGGTCGATGAGCGTGAACCGGCGGACGTGCGGCGGAAGTTATAGATCCTTCGGCCTGCAAATGACCGTGGATGCCGCGACGGCGGTGTGGCCGGCCTCAGGATGACGTCTATGGGGGAGAACCGCAGTGGTGTCCACGCGATTGCTCCTCATGGACGGGGTTTCAATGTTCGCACCGTCGCCCGTCCCCGCACAGAAATGATGTCCGCGAAGGCGCCGCGAAGGCGGACTGCGTGCCGTTGTAGCCGCGACTTCAGTCGCATTTTCGCGAACCACGACCTTTCGCGATCACGACCTTCGCGAACCACGACCTTTCGCGATCACGATCTTTCGCGATTTTCGATCGACGTACGATCCTCGCACAGATTTGGGGATGAAGATCTTGGGGATGACGATCCACCGCGCACTCATCACCACCCTGGCAGCCGTGACCATGACCAGCACCGCCCCCGACGCCGCCGCGCAGCAGCCCGCCGGAGACGCGCGCGCCGCCGGCACCTTCGAGTGGCACACCTGGTCGGGAGATGCGGGGTCGCGGCGCTACCGGCTCTTCGTCCCCGCCGGTCACGACGCCGCGCGCGCCGCGCCGCTGGTGGTGATGCTGCACGGCTGCACGCAGGACCCCGACGACTTCGCGCGGGGAACGCGCTTCAACGCGCTGGCGGGCGAGGCCGGGGTGCTGGTCGCCTGGCCGGAGCAGCCGGCGGCCATGCAGGTGCAGAAGTGCTGGAGCTGGTTCGACCCCGCGCACCAGGCGGCGTCGCGCGGCGAGCCCGCCGTCATCGCCGGGATCACGCGCGAGGTGATGGCAGGGCATGCGATCGACCCGCGCCGTGTCTACATCGTCGGCGTCTCCGCCGGCGCGGCGATGGCGGTGAACGTGGCGGCCAGCTACCCCGACCTCTTCGCGGCTATCGGCTCGCACTCCGGCATCCCGTATCGCGCAGCCTCGGACGTGCCGCACGCGCTGGCCGTGATGCGCGGCGGGAGCCCGGACCCGGCCATCCTCGCGTACGCGCTGCAGGACGCGCTCGGCGGACGCGCCATGCCGCTCATCGCCATCCACGGCGGCGCCGACGCAGTGGTGTCGCCGATGAACTCGCGGCAGCTGGCGGGGCAGTGGGCGGGCGTGCTCGGCGTCTCCTCATCCCCCGTCCAGCGCTCGACGGAGGGCGGCCTGGGCGTGGAGCGCACGCGCTGGAGCGGCGCCGACGGGAAGCCCGCCATCGAGCTGGTGATCGTGGACGGCCTGGGCCACGCCTGGTCCGGCGGCTCGCCCGAGGGCACGTACACCGACGCCCGGGGACCCGACGCCTCGCGCCTCATCCTCGACTTCCTCCTCGCCCATTCGCGGTGAGGAGGATGCGAGTCGTGTGTAAAAATGCGACTGAAGTCGCGGCTACAACGGCACACAGTCCGCCTTCGCGGACTTCCCGGTGCGTGGCCAGCGCAGGCGCAAAAGAGACGTCATCCTGAGGCCGGCCACGCCGAACGCGCGTCCGGCAGGATGACGGCAGGCCGAAGGATC
Organism: Longimicrobium sp.; assembly: GCF_035474595.1. Taxonomy (NCBI): domain Bacteria; kingdom Pseudomonadati; phylum Gemmatimonadota; class Longimicrobiia; order Longimicrobiales; family Longimicrobiaceae; genus Longimicrobium; species Longimicrobium sp. The sequence continues at coordinate 15,408 of NZ_DATIND010000007.1, read as the reverse complement.
CATAGCCAGTCGATGCACGTCACCCGGCGGACGTGCGGCCGAAGTTATAGATCCTTCGGCCTGCACAGGATCGTGAATTCCGCGCTGATGGTGTGGTCGGCCTCAGGATGACGTCATCGGGTGGAGCGGAGGAATGCGGGGAAGTGAAGAGGCTTCCTGCGCGCGCCGCAGATGCGCCCGCGATGAGTTCTCCCCCGGCGCGAAGCGCCCCCACCGCCGCCGCGGAATGCGATTGACCATGGATGAATCGGAAGCGCACGAACCGGTACGAACACGATGAACGCAGTCCCGAACTTCCCCCGCCGCCCCGACCCGCTCCGCTTCTGGCGGCGCTTGGCGGGCGAGCGGCACGCGCTGGTGGACCGCGCGCGCGGCGAGCGGCTGACCTACCCCGAGCTGGACGCCGCCGCCGACCGCTGGGCCGCGCTCCTGCGCGCGCAGGGCATCGGCCGCGGCGACATCGTGGCGACGCTGGCGGGAAACCGCAGCGAGATGGCCGCGGCGTTCTTCGCCTGCGGCCGCATCGGCGCGGCGCTACTTCCGCTGAACTGGCGCCTCGCCGCACCCGAGCTCGCGCCGATCCTGGACGACGCGCGCCCCAGGCTGGTGCTCGGCGAGGACCGCTTCCGCGCCCGCGCCGAGGACGCGCTCCGCGGCATCGGCGAGGCGCGGTGGATCGACCTGGACGCCGCCGCGCCCGCGCTGCTGGCCCGCGGCGGTCCATCGGCCGGCGACGTGGAGGTGGACGCGGAGGACCCGTGGCTCGTCCTCTACACCTCCGGGAGCACCGGCCGCCCCAAGGGCGCCATCCTCCCGCACCGCCAGATCTTCTACAACGCCGTCGCCACCACGACCGCGTGGGAGCTGGGCGCGGGCGACGTGGCCCCCGTCTCCACCCCCTTCTTCCACACGGGGGGATGGAACGTCTTCGCCACGCCGCTCTGGTTCCGCGGCGGCAAGGTGGTGCTGTTCGACCAGTTCGACGCGGACAGCTACATGCAGGGGATCCGCGACGAGGGGATCACCGTCGCCCTCACCGTTCCCACCATGCTGCTGATGCTGATGGAGGGCCGCGAGTGGGGATCGCCACTCCCCAGCTTGCGCACCTTCATGTCCGGCGGCGCGCCGCTCCCCGCCGCGCTGGCGGAGCGCGTCCGCGCGGCGGGCTACCGGCTGCGCGAGGGGTACGGGCTGACGGAGTGCGGCCCCAACTGCTTCGCCATGCCCGCCGACCAGGCAGTCCGGCGCCCCGGCGTGGTCGGCTGGCCCGTGCCGATGCTGGAGATGCGCGTGGAGCGCGAGGACGGCACGGAGGCGGCGCCGGGCGAGCCGGGCGAGCTGCTGCTGCGCGGCCCGCAGGTGTTCGCCGGGTACCTTCGCAACCCGGAGAAGACGGCCGAGGCGTTCACGGAAGATGGATGGCTGCGGACGGGAGACCTGGCCGCGCGCGAGGCGGACGGCGCGTTCCGCATCTGCGGGCGGCGCAAGGAGATGTTCATCTCCGGCGGCGAGAACGTCTTTCCCGGCGAGGTCGAGGCGGCGCTGGCCGACTGCCCTGGCGTGGCCGAGGTCGTGGTCGTCGGCGTGCGGGACGAGCGCTGGGGCGAGGTGGGGCGCGCCTTCATCGTCCCGCGAGGGGAAACCAGGCTCACGGAGGTCGACGTGGTGACGCACGCGCGGGCGCGGCTGGCCGGGTACAAGGTGCCCCGCTCGGTCGTCTTCCTCCCCGAGATCCCGCGGCTGGGCTCGGGCAAGCCGGACCGCCGCGCGCTGGCGGAGGCGCGCCCATGAGCGCCGTCCTGGCCGCGCCGCACGCGAAGGGATCCACCCTCCGCTCCACCCTGCGCTACGTCGAGGCCGAGCACGGCGCCGGCGCGGCCGCCGCCGTCCTGGCGCGCCTGGGCGAGGACGAGCGCCGCCGCGTGGAAGCCGCCCCGGCCACGGGCGAGGTGCCGATCGAGCTGCTGCGCGCGCTGTGGGACGCGGTGGAGGCGGAGATCGGGCGGCGCGACCAGGGGTGGCCGGAGAAGTCCGGCGCGTACTCCATCCAGTCGATGGGCGTGGAGCTGTACGGCGGCATCCTGCGCAAGAAGGACCCGCTGGAGTTCCTGGTGCAGCCCGTCTCCCTCTTCCGTCTCTATTACCAGCCCGGCAACATGGAGGTGGTGGAGGCGGAGCCCGGCCGCGCGGTGCTGCGCCTGGTCGGCTTTCCCGGCGACCCCGTGTTCTGCCGCCGCCAGACGGGCGGGCTGCTGCGCGCGACCGAGCTGGCCGGCGGCGTGCGCCCGGCCGTCCGCCACGTCCGCTGCGCCGTCGAGGGCGACGCCTTCTGCGAGTGGGAGCTGCACTGGGAGCAGCCGCAGGGGGCCAAGGAGTAGGAACGAGCATCGACTCCGAGCCTCACGCCCTTTGGCCCTCTCCCGAAAAATCGAGGAGGAGAAGACATACCGCCGTCTTCTCCTCCTCGATTTTTCGACCTCTCCCAAACTGCTGGAGAGGTGAACAGCAACTCATCGAATTGCCCGAATCAAACGAGACGTCATCCTGAGGCCGGCCACACGGTAACCTGCACTTGCACTGAACGTTGCAGGCCGAAGGATCCATACTGTTCGAGCACGTGATTTCGAGATTCGCGCCGAAATTCAGGACGGAGTTGTTTCGAAGGAGCAGGGTGGGGCACTCGCGGCGATTCCCATGCTGACCTGCTGGACCGGCTATGGATCCTTCGGCCTGCAGGCACTAATGCATGCCCCGGCAACGGTTTGGCCGGCCTCAGGATGACGTCGGCGGGGGACGCGACGAGGCCCAGTCACCCTACTGATGTCGGTCGTGCGACTCCCGGCTCGCGCGGGGTGGCGCGGCGGAGGCGGCGGTCCTGCAGCTCCGCGCGGAGGCCGGCGTAAAGCGACGGGTCGACGGGCATCATGTACTCGTGCAGGCGGTTGCGCGAGCGCCAGGTGCGCGCGCCCAGGTCGCGCAGCAGCTCGTTGATGTGGTGGAAGTTGAAGGGGATCACGCAGATGCCGTTCATCACCGAGTCCGGGCGCTCCGCCTTCAGCCACGCCAGCCGCTCCTCGATGCGCCGCCGCATCTCCGCCTGCGACGGGATCTCGAACCGCCCCCGCGCGTGCTCCACCAGCCACCGCGCGCCGATCTCCGACGTGAGCTGCGAGTACAGGCTGCTGTTGTAGCCGATGAACGCCAGCCGCGGCACGTCCGGCGGCAGGATGCTGCGGTACAGGCGGAAGTTGCCGTCCTCCCCGCGCACGCGCTCCGCCACCCACTCGGGGAGGAACGCTGCGCCCTGCTGGAAGCCGGTCCCGAACACCACCACGTCGGCCTCCACCCGCGTCCCATCCCCCAGCTCGATCGCGCCGTCCGCGAACCGCGCCGGCTCGCCGCGCTGCACCCGCAGGCGCCCGCTTCGCACGTGGTCGAAGAAGCCGCCCGACGCCAGGCTCAGCGTGCACCCCACCATCCGGTCGATCGGCGCCTCGGGCGTCAGCCCGTGCGCGTCCAGCGCGAACGAGCGCCGCAGCGTCCGCTCGATCCCGCGCCAGAGGAGCCACACGAGCGGCTTTCCGGCGGAGTGCAGCACGCGCTCGACCCCTTCGGGATGGCGCCAGCGGAACAGCGCCTCGCTGAAGCGCGTGGCCAGCACGTACTTCAGGTGCACGCGCCCGAAGAAGTACTTCGGCATCTTCCACAGCGCGCGGCGGAAGACGAGCGTCACCTCGCGCGCCGTCTCCACCGCGGCGCAGGCCACGTCCGCGGCGGACTTGGCGTAGCCGACCACGGCCACGCGCTTCCCCGTCACTTCGGCGGCGTCGTGCAGCTGCGTGGTGTGCAGCACGCGCCCGCCCGCCGCCTCGAACTCCGCGCGCCCGGGTAGGTCGGGGATGAACGGCTCGCTGAACACGCCGTTGCACACCACCAGCCAGTCGACGTCGTGCGCCTCTTCGCGCCCGTCCGCGGCCGCGGCCGTCACGCGCCACCCCGCGCGCGCATCGGTGCGCGGCTCCGCGCGGGTGACGCGCGTGCGCAGCCGCACGTGCGGGGTCACGCCGAAGCGGTCCGCGTACGCCGCCAGGTACGCCTGCACCTGCTCGCCGCCGGGCCAGTCCGGGTACGACGCGGGCATGGGAAAGTCGGAAAACGCGTAGGTGTCGCGGGGGTTCTGCGTCGCCAAGCCGGGGTAGCGCCGCGAGCGCGCCCACACGCCGCCGACCTCGTCCTCCGTCTCGAACACGGTGACGCCGAAGCCCTCCTCCAGGAACGTCTTCGCCGTCACCAGCCCGCTCAGCCCCGCGCCCACGATGCCGATGCGCTCCATTGCCGTCACCCGCGCGTGTGTTCCCGTCGCCATTCCTCCTTCACGTGTAACGAGCATCCGACCCTCCATCCGACGCAAGTGTGATGAATGGCGGAGACGGGGGATGAAGGGCGGGAGATGGGGATGAACCGCTTGTCGCAAACCGTTTCCGAAGAGGTGATGACGTCATCCTGAGGCCGGCCACACGGATGCCTGGCGTGCCCGAATGCATGCAGGCCGAAGGATCTACAGGTGCGGCAGCACGTCGGCCGGATCGCGCGCCGATGCTTCGGTGCGCGGGCCAGACTGACGTGTCATCCGGCGATAGATCCTTCCGCCTGCAAGCTCTTTCGTGGGCGCAGGTTGCGGTGTGGTCGGCCTGAATAGAAAGTCAGTCCAGATTGTGTTATTCTGGGCGCCCGACTTTCATCCTCTGTGGTCGCGCGCAGCGCGGTGTCCGACTCAGGATGACGTCCGCGGATGTGTGAACTGGAATGTCCGCCTCGCGGCAGGGGCATGGGCGGATGGCGGAACGAACGCTGGACGGGTATCTTGCGGCCCCTTCCGGGCGACGCCGGAAGCATCATCACCCGCGGCCGACTGCAGCGCGAACCGTGAAATCGATCCTGATCGCCGGGCTTCCCGGCCACTTCGCCACCTGGCTGGCCGAGCGCCTCCCGAACGTGGCCGTGCAGGTCGCCTTCGGCGCGGACGAGGCGGCGGACCACGCCCGCGGCAACGCGGGGCTTCTGCTGCTGGACCTGGCGATCGGCGCGGACGAGACGATGGACGCGCTGCGGAAGCTCCGCGCGTCGGCGCAGGGCGCGGCGGTGCCGGTGATCGTGACGCTGGAGCCCGGCGAGCGCGGCGTGGACGAGTCCGTGCTCGACCGCCTCGTGCGCGAGCTGCGGGTGGAGCGCATCCTCTTCCACCCGCTCGACCGCGCGGAGCTGCTGCGCACGATCACGCAGATGATCGACGTCGCCGCGCAGCAGCCGGTCCCCGCCGCGGCCGCATCGCCCGCGCCCGCAGCCGCTCCCGTCGCGCCACCGCCGCCGCTCGCGCAGCCCGCTCCCGCGGCGACGCGGGAGAACGTGTCCGCCGCCGTGGGCCAGCTGTGGACGCGCGCGCGGGGCGCGATGCTGGAGCGCGTAGCCGTGCTGGAGCGCGCCGCCCGCGCCACCGCGGACGGGCGGCTGAACGGCGCGATGCGCCAGCAGGCGACCGACGAGGCGCACCGCCTCTCCGGCGCGCTCGGAACCTTCGGGCTCCCGGACGGCACGCGGGTGGCGCGCGAGCTGGAAACCGTCTTCGGCGGCGGGCGCTTCCTGAAGCCGGAGGACGGCGCGCAACTCGTGGCCGCGGCCGAATCGCTGCGCCGGATGATCGAGTCGCGCCAGGAGCAGCCCGCCGCGCCCGCTCCGGTTGCGACACCGGCGGCACCGGTGCCCGGATCGTCCTCCATCCCCCTGCTGCTGGTGCTGACCGGCGATCCCGCGCTGGCGCAGACGGTGCGCGGCGAGGTCGCGTCCGCGTCGCTGCGCGTGGAGGTGGCGGGGGATGGAGACGCGGTCGCGGGGCAGCCGGACGCCGTGCTGCTGGACGTCTCGGCGCCGGACGCGACCAGCGACTGGCGCGCGCTGGCCGAGGTGGGGCGGCGCTTTCCCGGCGCGCCGATCGTGGTCGCCACGGCGCGCGGGGCACTGCCGGACCGTCTGCGCGCGGTGCAGCTCGGCGCGCGCAGCTTCCTGCAGAAGCCGCTCGCCGCCGACGCGCTGCGCGAAGCCGTCGCCGCGATCCTTCCCGCTCCCGGCGCGAAACGGGCGCGCGTGCTGTGCGTGGACGACGACGAGCAGATGCTGGCGGCGCTGCGCGCGGTGCTGGGGCCGCAGCACCTGGACGTGCACACCTGCAACGACCCGCTTCACTTCTGGACGCGCCTGGGCGAGGTCGACCCGGACCTGCTGGTGCTGGACATCGAGATGCCGCACGTGAACGGCATCGAGCTGTGCCGCGTGGTGCGCGCCGACCCGCGCCGCCGCTCGCTCCCCATCGTCTTCCTGACCAGCCGCACCGAGCCCGAGACCGTCTACCGCGTGTTCGCCGCCGGCGCGGACGACTTCGTCGGGAAGCCGTTCGTGGGCCCCGAGCTCATCGCGCGAATTCGCAACCGGCTGGAGCGGGTGAGGGGATGAAGTAGAAGTGCTGAGTGCTGAGTGCTGAGTGCTGAGTGCTGAGTGCTGAGTGCGAACAGCGCCCCGGCAACTTTGCGTCGGGGAGACATCCTGCCCGCCAGGCTGGCCCCCCTTCCCCGGCCCTCCGCCCGCTGCGCGGGGGAGGGGAGAACTCAACGCTGCTCCACCATCCGCTCGCCGCGCCAGACTCTGTCTCGCCACTGAAGTCCGCGAAGGCGGACTGCGTGCCGTTGTAGCCGCGAGTTCACTCGCATCTTCGCGCCCCCAATCCCGCCGAACCCGCTGGCAACCGGCTGTGCGCGCGCGGGTCCGCGGCTTCGCGGGCTCGGTGCATTCCGAGCCTCGCCCCCGAGCCCCGCCGTCTCGCGCGAAGACGGCGGGGCTGCTCGCATCAGCGGGCACGATCCTCCGCGGCCGCACCATCTGTTTGGCATGATCCTTCCACTTCCGGCGCGCGAACGGGTCGCGTAACCCCTTGGAGGTGAAGAGTCTATGACGAGATTGCGTAGGGGATTGGCCGCGGCGGCGCTCGCGGTTTCGGTGCTGGGGGCGGGCGCGCCGGCGCCGCTCGGGGAGGCGTCCACCGCTCCGCGCGACGACGAGTTCTACCTGAGCGTGGACCTGTCCGCGCGTACGCTGTCGGTGGTGCGCAACGGCGAGACGGTGAACTCGTACCCGGTGGCGATCGGTCAGCCGGCGCACCCCACGCCCACGGGCGAGTACCGCATCCGCCACATCGTATGGAACCCGCGGTGGGTTCCGCCCGACGCGCGCTGGGCCCGCGGCAAGCGCCCGCGCGATCCGGGCGACCCGCGCAACCCCATGGGGCGCGTGAAGATGTTCTTCCGCGACCCCGACCTGTACGTGCACGGCACCCGCGAGACCGACTCGCTGGGCGAGGCCGAGTCGCACGGGTGCGTGCGCATGTCCAACAGCACGGTCATCGCCGTGGCCCGGCAGGTGATGGAGCACGGCGGCGAGCCGCGCCCCGCCGGCTGGTTCCGCCGCGTGCTGGACAGCGTGACGGCCACGCGCCAGGTCTACCTCTCGCGCCCGGTGCTGATCAAGATCCACCGGTAGCGGGTTCGGGAGATGCGGATCTCCGCGGTGCGCCGGGTCCCCTAGCGGATCCGGCGCACCGCGCGTTCGTGGCACAGCGCCCGCATCCCCTCCCGCGAAACGACAACGACGGATGGTGAGGCGTGTACCTGATCCAGATCCTCCTCCCCCTGCGCGACAACGAGGAGCGCCCGTTTCCGCGCGACGAGTTCGACCGCGTGCGCCGCGAGCTCACCGAGCGCTTCGGCGGCACGACGTTCTACACCCGCGCCCCCGCCGTCGGCCTGTGGAAGGACGACGAGGGCGAGGTGAGCCGCGACGAGGTGATCGTGGCCGAGGTGATGGCGGAGCACCAGGACCGCGAGTGGTGGCGCCTGTACCGCGAAACCCTCGAGGGCCGCTTCCGCCAGGACCAGATCGTCGTCCGCGCAATGCACTGCGGGATGCTGTGACGAAGTGCGGAAGTGCGGGAGTGCGCCTCCGACGCCTCGTGCCCTCTCCGGCCGGCTCAGGCCGTCCACCTCTCCCGTACCGGGAGAGGTGGCTTTCCGGCATCCCGGCACGCCGCAGTATCCGTGCTGGTTGAGTTTGCAGGCCGCGCGAGTGCTGGATAGCCCCCCTCGCCCGGTACGGGAGAGGGCGAGCGCTCCAAGGCGCGGGGAGAGGGCGGCGTGGATGCATCCGGAGCCGCACCGCAGTTTGAAGGAGATGAGTAGAATCCGGCGATCGAGCCGGAGATGGAGATGCGATGCCCACCAGCGCGAAGGGGCGCCTCCCGCACGGGAGGCGCCCCTTCGCCAGCGTCGTGCCGGGCTGGCGAATCAGCCGAGCCGAACCACGTTCTCGGCCGACGGGCCCTTGGCGCCGTCGACCACGTCGAACTCCACGCGCTCGCCCTCGGCCAGCGAGCGGAAGCCCTCGGCCTGGATGGCCGAGTGGTGCACGAAGCAGTCCTTGTCGCCGTTCTCGGGGGTGATGAACCCGTAGCCCTTGGCGTCGTTGAACCACTTCACCTTGCCGGTCGTGCGCATCGCGGTACTCCCTGTGTGTTGATGTGCGTCGGGCGTACCGGGCATCGTGCCGTGCCGACCGACTGGTGAAAATACCGAAGTCCTAAGTCCTAAGTCCTAAGTCCTAAGTCCTAAGTGCCGAGTGCATCTCCGCCTGAATCAGCATTTCGCGTCCGGAGAAGCGGGCTGCGAAGCGACGAGCCCACTTGGGACTTAGGACTTGGGACTCAGGACTTTCTTCTACAGCGTTGCGGCGCGGCGGGCGTTGCGCCGGTCCTTGGCGCGGCGGCGCTGTGCGGCCTTCGTCTTGGCCTTGCGAGCCTCGCTGGGCTTCTCGAAGAACCGCTTGCGGCGCATGTCCTTGAACAGCCCCGAGCGGATCATGCGGCGGCGGAACTGCTTGAGGGCCCAGTCCAGGCGATCGTTCTCGCCAAGCTCGATCTCGACCACGCGAGTTTTCCGGATGCGTCAGGTGTCGTGGGGAAAATCAGGAGGGGACCCGAATCCTGGGGTCCCCCGGGTGCCGCATGCCGATTGGATCGGTCCGCGTGGGGCGCGGAAAGCGCAATATAAACACACCCGCTACACCGGTCAATCCCTCGAAAATCGGGCGCCGGGAGTGAGGCGATCCCCGTTCGCGCCACGCTTCTGCTCGTCCCCGCGCCGCCCTGAAATCTTCCATCCACCTGCAAAACGGCCACGGGGCCGCACCGTTGCCGGTGCGGCCCCGCGGGCCGGAGAACCTGAACCGCTGGCGTCAGGAGTTCTTGCGGGCGCTGCTCTTCGCGCCGCTGCTCTTTGACCCGGCGCTCTTCGACCCGCCGCTCTTGGAACCGCTGCTCTTGGATGACGATCCGCCGCTCTTCGAGGAAGACCCGCCGCTCTTGGAGGAAGACGATCCGCCGCTCTTGGAGGAAGACGATCCGCCGCTCTTCGACGACGAGCCGCCGGACGATCCGCCGCTCTTCGACGACGAGCCGCCGCCGCTCTTGGAGCCGCTGCTCTTGGACGACGAGCCACCGCCGCTGCTCTTGGACCCGCTGCTCTTGGACCCGCTGCTCTTCGACGACGAGCCGCCGCTCTTCGATGCCGTGCTGCGCGAGCCGGACGACGAGCCGCCGCTGCTCTTGCTGCCGCTGCTGCGCGACGAGGACGAGCCGCTGGTGGTTCCGCCCGAGCGCGACGAAGACTTGCGAGAGCCGCCGGACCGGCTGGCCGCCCCTGCCGCGGCCGCGCCCAGCGCCGCGCCGGCCGCCGCGCCCGCCGCCGTGGCCAGCGGCGACTTGCGGCGCGAGGTGCTGCGCTGCTCCTTCAGCCCGCGCCCGGCGCTGAAGCTCACGGTGGTGCGCTCGGGAATCTTGATCTCGGTCCCCGTGCGTGGATTGCGCCCGGTGCGCGAGGCGCGGGTGCGGCGGGTGAACTTCCCGAAGCCGGGAATGGACAGCGACCCCGCGGCATGCACTGCCTCGGAGATGGCGCCCGACGCGGTGTCGAAGATCGCATCCACCACGCGCGCCGCCGCTGCCCTGGTGAGTTCGGCCTTGTCGGCCACTGCGTCGATGAACTCCGACTTGTTCATGATCGGCTCTCCGTCAGGGGCGGAAGTGCGGCGCGGCCCGTCCGCGCCGAACACCCCTCACGCAAGGTCGGTTCCACTTCTTGCTAGGCGGTTCCTTGCATCGGCTCGCATCGCCCCCCGGCTACCCCCGGTTGAACCCCGCGCGGAAGCCGTCCATCACCTTCCGCGCCGCGTCGGCCGCCTGCCCGAAAGTCTCCTTAGCGCTTTCGCTGTAAGACTTTGAGGCCTCCGCGAAGTCCTCGCGGTAGGGCGGCGGAGACTCGCCGCGGCGGATGTAGTCGCCCGCCAGGATGCGCTCGTACGCGCCGCTCTCGAACCAGTTGCGCTGCTCGGCCACGCGCAGCACCGGGAAGGGATGGGTCATCCCCAGGAGGTTCAGGACCTTGTAGACCTGGTCGCCCAGGTCGCCGGTTTCGCGGTACTCGTCGCTCTGGCGGATGAACTCGGCCAGGTTGGCCTCGGGGCTGGTGCCGCCGGCGAACTTCAGCATCACGCGCAGCCCCGGCTCGGGGTCCTGCACCGACAGGATGCCGGCGCGGTCGCACGACAGCTCGGCCTTGCGGCTCCACTCCAGCAGCGCCAGCAGGATGGCGCGCGCCGCCAGCCCCACGATGGGGAACCCCATCGACGCCAGGGCCAGGAGAAGGCGGATCATGGTGTTGTACAGCGTGTGGCCGCTCATCACGTGTCCCAGCTCGTGCCCCAGCACGAAGCGCAGCTCGTCGTCGTCGAAGGTCTTCACCAGCGTGTCGTGCACGATGATGAAGGGCTTCGACATCCCGTACGCGGCGGCGTTCAGGGTGGGGTTCTGGGTCACGTACAGCGGGTACTCGGCGGGCGCGTCGAGGGTGCGGCAGACCTCCTGGTAGAGCGCGTGGACGCGCCCGTACTGCGCGGGGGTCACGCGCACGGCGCTGGCCAGGAAGGCCAGGCGGGTGGCCTTCTCGCCGAAGATCTCCAGGATCTTGCGCAGCACCTCGTCGAACACGGGGATCTGGCGCAGCGCGTTCAGGGCGGCGCGGTCGGCCGGGTGCTCCCAGCTGCGCGAGTCGATGTTGGTCAGGATGCGCTTGGGGCGCAGCGGCTCAGGCATGGATCGGGGCCTTCACGGGAGGCGGGAAGAGGAGCGCCGCGGCTCGGCGCGGCGTGCATGGCCGGTGGTACGCGGCCGCGCGGGGCGATGTTTCAACGAAACTTCCGGGGGCGGGGTGGTGTAACCCGTGGTGAAGCAAGGCTTTCGCGGCAGTCTACCGCGCCGGGTCCGGACGGTGTAGATTGCCGCTCACACCGCCGACCCCGCCGGCGCTCGCCGAAGAGCGGCCGCGTACCGCAACCGCCGTTCGCACCCCACCCATGCATCTTGGAGGCTCCGCCATGCGCCGTCAACGGACTCGCACGCTCCTGCTCCCCCTGCTGGCCGCGCTGGCCCTTCCCGCGGCCGCCAACGCGCAGGAGTCCACCATGCGCGGAACGTGGACCATCAACCGCGCGGCCAGCGACGATGTGAACCGCGCCATCGAGACCGCGGTGAGCCGGATGAGCTTCATCACCCGCCCCATCGCGCGCGGCCGGCTGCGCCGCACCAACCCGGTGTACAGCCGCGTGGTGGTGAACTACACGCCGCAGCAGGTCAGCACGGTGTTCGACGCGCGCCACGCCATCGAGAGCCCGGCCAACGGGCAGCCGGTGAAGTGGACGCGCGAGGACGGCGAGAAGTTCGACCTGTCGACCGAGTGGCAGCAGGGGCGCCTGGTGCAGACCTTCCGCGCCGAGGACGGCTCGCGCACCAACACCTACGTGGTGTCGCCGGACGGCCACACGCTGACCATGCACGTGGTCCTGCGCTCGCCCAAGCTCCCGCAGCCGCTGGAGTACAAGATGGTGTTCAACAAGGCTTCGTGAAGAAGTACGGAAGTACGAGGAGTACGAAGTACGGAACAGCGAAGGGCGGCCGAGCGAATCGGCCGCCCTTCTCGCGTTCGGGAGATAGGGATCGGGGATTCCAAGATCCCGACGAGCCCTCCGCCCTCCGACGAACCATCGTACTTCCGTACTCGCGTACTTTCGTACTTCAGTTCAGTCCTTCTCCGCCAACGCAGCCCGGAGCGCGCCCTCCAGCTCGGGCTCGGCGAAGCTGTAGCCCAGCTGCGTGAGCCGGCGGTGATCGGCGCGCTGGCTGACGAGGATGGTCTCGTTCGCCATCTCGCCGAACGCCAGCCTGAGCGCGAACGCGGGGACGGGGACGAGCGCCGGGCGGCTCAGCACGCGCGCCAGCGTGCGCGTGAACTCGTCGTTCGTCACCGCGCCGGCCACCACGTTGATGGGGCCGTCCAGGCGGTCGTCGACCAGCGAGAGGTAGAGGACGTCGACGGCGTCGCCGAGCGAGACCCAGCTCAGCCACTGGCGGCCGCTCCCCATCGTCCCCCCCGCGCCCAGGCGGAAGGGGGTGAGCACCTTCGCCAGCATCCCCCCGCGCTTGCTCAGCACCACGGCGAAGCGCGGCAGCACCACGCGGATCCCCGCGGCCGAGGCGGGCTCGGTGGCCGCCTCCCATTCGCGCACCACCTCGGCCAGGAAGCCGCTGCCGGGCGCGCTCATCTCGTCCACCCGCTCGTCGCCCCGCTCGCCGTAGATGCCGATGGCCGAGGCGTTCACCAGCACGCGCGGCTTCCGCGCGAGCCCCGCCAGCGTGCGCGCGAGGCCCAGCGTGGCGTCCACGCGGCTCTGGCGGATGCGCTTGCGGCGCTCGCCGGTCCAGCGCTCGCCCACGTTCTCGCCGGCCAGGTTCACTACCGCGTCCACGCCGTCGAGCGCGGCCGCGTCCACCTCGCCGCGCGCGGGGTCCCACCGCACCTCGCCGGGGCCCTTCGGCGCGTGGCGGACGAGGCGGAGGATGGTGTGCCCGTCGCCCGTCAGGCGCCGCACCAGCTCGGAGCCGATCAGCCCCGACGCTCCCGCCACGGCAACGCGCATCGGGGCGGGTCTGGCGGCGGCGTTCGCATCCATCGGGATCCTGGGGCGCGGTTGGACTAGGGTGGCTCGGGAGGCGAGAGGTATCTTACCCCGCGGCGCGCGGAACGGAAAAGGGGCGGCCCCGCGAGGAGCCGCCCCCATCTCCATCTACCGCTGGATCAGTAGAAGCGCTGGAGCTGCAGGGTGCCGTTGTTCACCAGCTGCCCCTCCACGCGGACGTAGTCGCCCTGGCGCAGGTTGCGGAAGCGGCTGGCGTCGGCGTTGTTGGAGTTGTACGGCATCATCACCGTCAGCGTGCCGCGGTTGCTGGTGTTCAGCCCGAACTGGCCGCGCTGCAGGTCCATCCACGTCACGCGGCCCTCCACCTGCGCGTAGCCGCCGTTGTTGTAGGTGCCGTTGTTGCTGCCGCCGTTGTACGTGCCGTTGTTGTAGCCGCCGTTGTTGTTCCCGCCGTTGGCGTCCTGCACGCTGCGGGTGACCACGATGTAGTCGGTGTAGTAGTTCCCCTGCTGGTCCTGCTGCAGGCGCATCTGCACCTGGTCGCCCTGCTCCAGCGCGGTAACGTTGTACTGCTGCTGCTGGTAGACGACCCGCGTGCGCTGGTCGAAGTAGACGCTGCCGGTCTGCCCGTTCTGCGTGGTGATCTGGAGCATCTGGCGCTGCGTGTCCACGTACCGCACCGTCCCCGCCACCTCGCCGCTCCCCGAGCCCGTCTGCGGCCCCAGCACGCCGCCCAGCACGTTGCCCAGCCCGCCGAGCTGGCTGCAGCCGGTGATGGCCACGCCCGCGCCCAGCAGCACCGCGCTCTTGAGCCCGCGCATCAGTCCGTTCATGTTCGCTCGCTCCTTGATCGTCGTCCCCGGCCGCCATGCCTCCGCCCGACGCGGAGTGGACGAGGGACAGGAGCAAACATGGTGCCATCTCCAGGCAGCCTATTCCCTTGAATGACAACGCCTTAAGGAATCCGCACGGGGACACGGAGAAACAGGAATACGGAGAAGTCACCGCAATCCTCCATATCTCCTCTTCTCCGCGCCCCTGTGTGGGAATGGGGACTGGAAGCACGAGCCGCCGCCCTGGATTCAGGACGGCGGCCGGGTGGTTCGGGGCTAGATGCGGGTTCAGCGCGAGGGGATGACGATGCGCTGGCCGATGGAAAGGTTCGAGGAGCGCATCCCGTTGGCCTCCTTGATCTTCGCCACGCTCACCCCGTGCCGCCGGGCGATGGTCCACAGCGAGTCGCCCTGGCGCACGCGGTAGGTGGCGCGGCCGGACGACTCCCCGCCCGACCGGCGGCTGGACGACGCGCGCTTCGACGAGCCGGACTCCGAGCGGGCGGCGACGTAGCGGCCGTACTGCGCGGGGAAGACGGCCACGTGGAAGTGCGGCGGATGGTGCTCCTCGGTGGCGTCGATCACGCCCTCGCCTTCCACGTCGAGCAGCGTCTGCCGCAGCCAGCGCAGGCACCGCGCGCGCGCCGGCTTGCGGATGTCCACCGCCATCCCCGACGGGTGCACCGACTCGGCGACGGAGTTGCGCAGCCGCACCGAGCGCGGCCGCGTGGCGCTGGTGATCACCAGCTTCTCGCCGCACTCGTCGCGGTACTGCGCGGCCAGGCGCTGCACGAAGGTGCGCGTGGTCGCCAGCGCGTACGGATACGACGCGTCGGCCACGCGGTAGTTCTCGTTGCCGCGCAGGCGAACCAACTCGCCCTCGGCCGCCGCGCTGCGGACGCCGCGGCCGGTGCGGTAGAAGGTCAGGTCCTGGCGCTTGGCCTGGCCGTACATGCGCTCCACGCTGCCGCGCGAGCCGCGCAGCGTCTGCGCCTGCGTGCCATCCACGGCCAGCACGCCGAGCGCCGCGGCAAGCGCCACGGGAGCGACGATCCGGTTGTATCGCATGGGTTTGGATTGGATCGGTGTCGAGCGGAACGGCGGCCGGTTCCGGACGCGAACGGATGCTACGCCGCAAGCCGGCCGTGGTCAACCATACACCATCGCGCCGCCGCGGGTTTCGATACGGACAGGAATCGGAGCTCCCGGCCCCCTAATACCGATTCCGGGAATTCAGTTCGTGCATCCTCGTCGCCCCAAGCCGACGTCATCCTGAGTCGGACACCGCGCTGCGCGCGACCACGGAGGATGAAAGGAGATTGGTCGTGAGCGCTGATGCCACAGAATGAGCGGATCAGCCTCGCGCAGTTTGCGAGGCTTCCCGTAGTTGTTGCTGCGACTTCAGTCGCCGGTGGGGGGCCAGGCCGCGAACTTTCTATTCAGGCCG